>JAHFDQ010000494.1 GCA_023248915.1 Archangiaceae bacterium
TTCCAGCGCTCCATGACCACCTCCTTGAGGTGGTCACGAGATCACGCCTGCCGCGCTGCCGTCGATCGTCCGCGCAAGTGATCGACTTCACTGGCCCGGGAACCTGATCGGCGCTCTAGTAGGCGTTGTTCTCGCCAAACTTCTTCAGGCCCTTGTTCTCGAGGTCGCCCTGCTTCGACACCTTCGCGCGGTTGGACACCTGAGTCTCGCCCGCCAGCGCGTCGGCGGAAGCGCCGAACAGCTTGCGGATGTTGTCGCCGAACAGGGTGATGACGCCGATCGCCGCGATGGCGATGAGCGCGACGATGATGATGTACTCGGTCATGCCCTGGCCACGGGCGCGGCGGAGAGTCTTCTTCGGGGGGGTCTTCATGTTTGCCTCGGGGTGCTGCGGGGTCCTGGGTCGACGTGACCCGTGGGGTTGATGGGCAGAAGAGTACCGGGCGAAGTCAACCCCCACTATCCGCCATCGGGAGGATGGGCCGGCCCCGGCCAACATCGCCTGATTCCAGCCGCTTGGACCGCGCCGAATGATTGGAGCGAGGCGCTGGGACCGGTCTAGGCTGAAGCGCCCACCCATGGCCCGCGCCCCGCAACCCCGCTCCTGCCTGGCCCGCCCCTCGGCGCGATGGTTCATCCTGGCGCTCGTGCTCGGGCCTTCGGCGCTCGCGGAAACGCAGGTGCCTTCCTTTGACCTGGAGCGCCTGTCGTTGAACCCGTCCGGGGCGGGTGGGCTGGTGGTGGGCGGGGCCGACCTGCTCCCCAAAGGGCAACTCCGCACCGCCGTCGGAGTCCAGTACGAGCGCGACCCGCTGGTGCTGGTCGACGCGCAGAACCACCGGCTGGCTGCGCTGGTGGGCGAACGCGTCACCACGCACCTGACCGCGGCGTTCTCGGTGGCTCGCCGGGTCGAGCTGGGAGTACTGCTATCGGCGGTGGCCTCGCAGACGGGCTCGGGAAACCTGGGCGCGCTGGGCCTTTCCCCCGCGGAAAGTTTCGCGCTGGCGACTCCGTGGGTCCAGGCGCGCACCCTGCTGCTCGACGCGTCTGCGGGCGCGCCGCTGGACCTCACGGTGGGCGCGAAGCTCGGCCTGCCGGTCGGCACGCCCGGGGCGTTCGCCCGGGACGAAGGGGTGTCAGTGGTGCCCAGCTTCGGCGCGGGCCGCGTGTTCGACTCGAAGTTCCGGGTGAGCGCCGAATTGGGCGCCTGGCTGAGGCCGACCCAGCCGCTGGCGCCCGGCGACACCACCGGAGGCGCCTTGCTCGGCCCGCAGCTCAACCTGGGCGTCGGCGCGACGACGCTGGGCGAGTCGCTGAGAGGAGAGCTGTCGCTGCGCGCCGCAGTGCCGCTGACGGCCGAACCCGCATCGGTCGAGCTCATGGCCGGAGTCCGCTGGCTGCGGGGCCCGTTCGAGCTGTTCGCGCTCGCAGGGCCCGGCTTCGGCCATGCGCCCGGGACGCCGCTGTACCGCGCGCTCGGCGGCATCGCCTTCTCGGGCCAGGTGTTCTCGCGCGCGACCGCGGAAGCCGAACCGGGCCCCACCGGACCGGACTCGCTCGAGCCGGCCGAGCTGGCGCTCCCGCCGGAAGCTCCTACTTGCCTCGAAGGCAGGCGCTACGCCGTCGCCGACTGCCCGGACCTCGACCTCGACTCGGACGGAATTCCGAACGGCGTCGACCGGTGTCCCACCCTCGCGGGCGAGAGGACCGCGGGCGGCTGCCCCGACGCGGACGGAGACGGCACCGAGGACGCGAGAGACAGTTGCCCGAAGGTGGCCGGCCCGCCCGAGGCCCACGGCTGCCCCGACGCCGACGCCGACGGAGTGCCCGACTTCGAAGACCGCTGCCCCGACGCGCGAGGCCCCGACAGGCTGCACGGCTGCCCCGAACGCGACGCCGACCGCGACGGAGTGCCGGACGACGTGGACAACTGCCCCGCCGAACCCGGCCCCAAGTCGAACGAGGGCTGCCCGGCTTCCCGGCCCCAGCGGGTGGTCATCGCGCCGGGGCGCCTGACCCTGAAGGACAAGGTCTACTTCGACGCAGACAAACCTACCCTTCAGAGCTCGAGCTTCCCGTTGCTCGACCAGGTGGCCGCCCTGCTCATCGAGCACCCCGAGCTGAAAAAGGTGGTCGTCGAGGCGCACGTTGCCGACACCGGAGACGCCTCGAAGGCCAAGAAGCTGTCGCAGGCCCAGGCCGAGGCGGTGGTCAAATACCTGGTGCAGCATGGGGCGCCGCGGCGCCAGCTCGAGCCCCGCGGTTATGGTTCGGACCGCTCCATCGCGGATAATGGCGGTCGAATCGAGCTCGTCGTCGAGTCGGGCGGGACGAAGCGCTGAGGCGGTGCCCCATGGGCGGGAGTCGCAAGGTGCCACGACACAGTTTGCTGAAGTGCGTGACTCTCGGCGGGCTCGTGTGGGCCGGCGTCGCGTCGGCCCAGGCGACGCTCACGCTGCCGGTCCGCTACCGCGACTTCCGCGCCAACAGCCAGCCGGGAGGCCACCCGGACTTCGAGACCTTCGCCTCGGGCCTGCAGGCGGGCCTGGTGAAGTCGCAGCTCGGCCCCGACGGGCGGCCGCTCTACGACACTACCTACGCGGGCCCGGCGGCGGTGACGAGCGCCGCTTCGTTCTTCCAGTGGTATCGCCCGTCGCCCCTGTCCACCGAAGTGCGCGACCAGTGGGTATTGACCGAACGGCCCGCCGGGTCGGGTAGCTTCGTCATCCGC
Source organism: Archangiaceae bacterium (assembly GCA_023248915.1). Taxonomy (GTDB): domain Bacteria; phylum Myxococcota; class Myxococcia; order Myxococcales; family Myxococcaceae; genus JAHFDQ01. The sequence continues at coordinate 2,732 of JAHFDQ010000494.1, forward strand.
TCGGACGCCTTCTTCCCGCTCACTCAACGCGGGTTCGGCGCCGACGTCAGCAGCCCGCCGGGTGGCCCGCGCAATTTCCACTTCACTTCCGAGGTGCGCGCGCGCTTCTTGTACCAGGGCACCGAGCGCATCAGCGTCTCAGGCGACGACGACGTCTGGGTGTTCGTCAACGGCGTGCTCGCGGTGGACCTGGGCGGCGTGCACGGCGCCGCCAGCGGCGAAGTCACCCTGCCCACCTTCTTCGCCGGCCTGCCTGCCAACCAGCGCTGCGTGGTCGGCCAAAGCTGCCTGTTCCAGCTCTTCCACGCCAAGCGGCACACCGCGACCTCGACACTCGTCGTCCGCGCGACGCTGCAGGTCGACGCCACCGACGCCGACGCGGACGGAGTGCCAGCCTACGCCGACGACTGCCCGGCCAACGCCAACCCCTCGCAGTCGGACCGCGACGGCGACGGCCGCGGCGACGCCTGCGACAACTGCCCCAACGTCTCGAACGCCGACCAGGCCGACGCCAACGGCAACGGCGTGGGCGACACCTGCGAGGGGGCGGTGCTGCCAGCGGCCCCGGCGGTGCTCTTGCCGGCGAACGCCTCGAGCTCGGCGGTCTCGACCCCCACCGTCTCGGGCACCGCGACCGTCGGCGCGACGGTGGTGGTGGTGCTCGACGGGGCCGAGGTCTGCGCGGCCGTCGCGGGCGTGGGCGGCGCCTGGTCGTGCGCGGTCGCCCTGCCGCTCCAGCGAGGGGTGCACACCGTCAGGGCGCGCGTGGCGGCCGTGGCGGCGAACGTCACCACCACCAGCCTCGACTCGAACATCAACAGCTTCACCGTCACCGGCGCGGCTCCTGCGGCCCCGGTCCTTTCGCTGCCTCCCGACGGGTCCACCACCGTCCGCCGGCCCACCTATTCGGGCACGGCAGAACCGGGCAGCACCGTCACCGTGCAGGTCGACGGAGTGCTCTCCTGTCTCGCAGTCACCGCCGCGAACGGTACCTTCAGTTGCCTCCAGCCGGTGAATCTCTCGGTGGCGTTCCATACGGCCGTCGCCACCGCGACGGTTGGGGTGGCGACCTCGCCCGCGTCGAACTCCAACGCCTTCACCGCCGACAACGTCGTCCCCGCCGCGCCCACCATCGTCAACCCAGTGGCGGCGAGCACGCAGCCCGACGTCCTCTCCTACACTGGCACCGCCGAGCCCTTTGCGACGGTGCGGCTGCGGGTGGACGGCGTGACGGTCTGCTGGGCCTTCGCCTCGGTGACGGGCGCATGGGCCTGCTCGCAGCCGGCGACTCTTCCCTTGGCGCCGGGCGCGCACACCGCGGTGGCCAGGGCCTACGACGTCGTCGCCAATGCTTCGGCCAGCTCGCCGAACCGCGCCTTCACGGTGCAGGCGCCGCCCGCCCTGCCGGTGGTGACTGCGCCGACCGCGGGCGCGCTCTTGAATACAGGAGCCCCAGCGGTAGGCGGGACGGCCGCTGGCGCCCCGGCCCAGGTGCAGGTCTACGTCGACGGAAACCCGTACTGCCTGGCGGCGGTGGCTGCCGGCGCTTGGGCCTGCACCCCGCCCGCCGGCTACCCCAAGCTGGCGGAAGGAGCCCACCAGGCTACCGCCCAGTCGGTGAGCGCCGCAGGCGTCTCGGCGCTGACCGCGCCGAGGGCCTTCACCACCGACACCGTGGCCCCGGCCGGCCCGGGGCTGACGGCTCCGACGAACGGCGCCGTCCTCGCCAGCGCGGTCGCCCCCATCACCGGCTCGGCCGAGGCTGGCAGCACGGTGAGCATCATCCTCGACGGAGCGACCGCCGGCACCGTGGTCGCGACCGGCGGCGGCACCTTCAGCTACACGCCGGCCCCGGCCCTGGCCCAGGGCAGCCACACCGTGCGCGTCACCACCACCGATGCCGCCGGC
>JAHFDQ010000495.1 GCA_023248915.1 Archangiaceae bacterium
CTTCACCGGCGCGGTGCGCGAGCGCAAGGGGCGCTTCGAGCTGGCCGACGGCGGCACGCTCTTCCTCGACGAGATCGGCGACATCAGCCCGAAGTGCCAGGTGGCGCTCCTCAGGGTGCTGCAGGAACGCGAGTTCGAGCGGGTGGGCGGCACCAAGACGCTGAAAGTCGACGTGCGCGTCATCTGCGCTACCAACCGCGACCTCGAGGCGCTCATCGCTCAGGGCCGCTTCCGGGCCGACCTGTACTACCGGTTGAAGGGCGTCACCCTCGAGCTGCCGGCCTTGCGCGAGCGGCTCGAAGACCTGCCCGAGCTGGCGGCGCACTTCCTTTCGCGGGTCGCGCGAGAGCGGGGCGAGGCGCCAAAGCAACTGGCCAACGAGGCGCTCGAGCTGCTCTCGCGCCACGGTTGGCCGGGCAACGTCCGTGAGCTCGAGAACGTGTTGGCCTCGGCGGCCATCTTCGCCGAGGGCACCGTCGTCACCCCCGAGGCGTTCTCGCACGTGGCCGAGCTCGCGGCGCTGGCTTCGGGCGGCACCGCCCCGAATCCTGTGCCCGTTCCCGCCGCGGCGCCGGTGGCTCCCGCGCCCCGGCCGCCGGCCGCCGCCGCGCCGCGGGTGGCGCTCGACGAGGTGCTCCCGAAGGACACGCCCGCGCCGGTCGTGGCGCTCGACTACTACGAGCTGGCGCGCGACCGGGGCCTGTCGCTGAAGGACTTCCGGCGCGAGGTCGAGCTCCAGTGCATTCGCCGCGCGCTCGGCGAGGCCGGCGGCAACATCAGCGAGGCCGCGCGCCTGTTGCGCATGAAGCGGTCTCGGCTCTCCCAAATCGTCAACTCCGAGCCCGAGTTGAAGGAGGTGGCCAATGCCGAGTAGTTGGGCATCGGGCTTGCAAAACCCCTCGGGGATGAAGCTGTGGACCGCCGCATTCCTGGCAATCCTCGCCCTCGCCGGGTGCGGCGTGGGCGTTGACGACCCGGCAGGGCAGGCCGCCGCGAGTGGTGCGGACCTGGGGGTGGCCACCCAGGCGCTCGGCCAGGCAGACTCGGCCGGCGAGGCGAAGGGCCCGACCGCCGCCAGCGCCAGTTCCGCGGCCAGCCGAATCTCGCAAGCCGCCGAAACCACTGGCGGTTCAGGCCTTCCGGACCCCGGCGTGCACGGCCTTCCGCAAGACCCGGTGCCCTTGAAGCCAGGGCCGGGTCGGCCCGACAACCGGGGCGGCGCGTCGGGAGCCGGCGACCCGCGGCCCCTCAAGTAGGGCTTTTCCTAACGGAGAGGCCCGACCGCGAAGCCGGTGCCCTGCCTGGCTTGCCACGTCAAACAGGGGACGTTTTCGTCAGTAGCAGACCCACGAGACGTTGCACTGCGCGAGGTCTCCGGTCCAGTTCGCATCGGGAAAGCCGACGTAGCAGCCGAAGTTGTAGGTATTGGCGGAACTGATTGGAATCGCCGACGTACGGGTCAGGTTGGCCGAGTAGCCAGCGGCGGGCGCCGGCGGAAAGTAGAAGCCGTAGGTGCCGTCATCGCCATTGCCGCCGACGCTGTTGAAGACGGCGACGCGGAAGAAGGGGCCCGGCGTCGGGTTCGGGGCGGGGCTGTTCACCTGGGCGCTGGCCGTCACCATGCACACTCCGCTGAAGGTCGGGGCGAAAGGACCAGCGATCGGGAAGATGAAGTTGCCGCCGGCGACGAGGCCCGCTCCTATCGTGGTCTGGGGCTGGACGTTGTTGTAGGGGTTTGCGCAACCCCAGTTGCCTGCGCCGTCGATCTTCATCGTCTGGCCCCCGGTGCAGCCGTTGTTGGCGAAGCGGTCGAAGGTGATGGTGTTCGGGGCAATCTTGGCCGCGGTAACGGCGCCGGCGCTGATCTTGGCAGTGCCGACGGCCAAGGCGGCGATCTGGAGCGTGTCGACGGCGCCGTTGGCGATGTCGGCCGAGAGAATGGTCGCGTCTTTGATCTCGGTAGTCGTCACGCCGCCGACCGTGATGCTCGCGGTGACCGCTCCGGTAGCGGCGCTCATGGAGAGGCCCGTGCCGGCGGTCATCGAGTTGACGACCGACGCTGGTTCCCACCGAGTCAAGGCGCCATTGTAGGTGAGGACCTGGCCCCCGGCGGGCGCGGACGGAGCGAGGGTGCGGCCGGCAAGCTTTGAGACCACGGTGGCCGCTTGAGTGCCGGTGATGTCGCCCGCGAGCGAGCGGTGAAGCTCGCCGCCGACCCTGAAACGCTGCCGGTGATCGTCGAAGCGAAGGTCTTCACGCCAGCGATGGCCTGGTCCGTCGTGAGGTCGACGAAGCTCTGTACCGCGCTTCCCGTGCCGCCGTTGGCGATCGGCAGCACCCCACTAACTTCGGTCGCGAGGCTGACCAACGCGCTGTTGGAGGCCGAGGTGAGGCGCCCTTGCGCGTCGACGGTGAGGTTCGCCCGGGTGTAGATACCGGGGGCGACGCCCGTGTTGCCGAGGCTGATGGTGCCTGCGCCCGTGATCGGGCCCCCGGTGAGCCCGGTGCCGGTGGCGACCGAAGTCACCGTGCCCGTCGGGCTGGGTTCCCATTGCGACAGGAGGGCGTTGTAGGCGAGCACCTGGCCGCCGGCCGGCGCGGTGGGGGCGAGCGTCCGGCCGCCGAGCTTCGAGACGACGGTGGACGCCTGCGTTCCGGTGACGTCGCCGGCGAGAGCCCCGGCGAAGCTACCTGCCGAGCCGCTGATGTTGCCCGTCGCGGTGCCGGTCCAGCTCATGCTACCCGTGCTGTCGACCTTCAGGTGCGTCGCCAAGCCAGTGCTGTCCTGGACCTCGAAGATGTTCGCGGAGGGCAGCGCCGTGGTCGTTTGCCGCACGGTAACGCCGGCGACGTTGGTGGTCGGGCTGAAGACTTTGTTGCCGGCCACCGACTGGTTGGTCGCCAGGTCCACGAAGTTCTTGACTGTCGACCCGGTGCCGCCCTGGGCGAGGCTGATGGGAGAAGTCAGGCCGGACAGTGATGTGATGTCGGAGTTGGCCCCGCTCGCGGCCGCCCCGAGGCCCGTCCGGGCGGCGGCGGCGCTCGCGGCGCCGGTACCGCCGCTGGCGACCGGCAGCAGTCCGCTCACGTCGGTGCCAAGGGCCACCGCACCGGGGGTCCAGTTTCCCCCGCTGTACCGCAATACCTGGTTCGCCGCCGGCGCGGTCGCCGAGACGCCCACGCCCCGAATGGCGGAGACCGAGGTCGCCGCTTGCGTCCCGGTGACGTCGCCGGCGAGCGACCCGGCGAAGCTGCCGGCTGCGCCGCTGATGTTCCCGTTCGCGGTTCCGGTCCAGCTCACCGTTCCCGTGCTGTCGACGTTCAGATACGTGGACAGGCCGGTGCTGTCCTGGACCTCGAAGACGTTCGCGGTCGGCAGCGCGGAAGTCGTCTGCCGCACCGTCACGGCGGCGACGTTGGTGGTCGGGCTGAACACCTTGTTGCCGGCCACCGACTGGTTGGTCGTCAGGTCGAGGAAGTTCTTGGTGGTCGAACCGGTGCCGCCCTGGGCCACGCCAAGGGCGGTGGTCAACCCCGTGAGGGCGGTGATGTCGGAGTTCGACCCGCTCGCCGCTCCGCCGAGCGCCGCAAGCGCCGCGCCCGGCGTCGCAGCGCCGGTTCCGCCATTCGCAACCGGCAGCATTCCGGTGACGTCGGTGCCCAGGGCCACGGTCGGAGCTCCGCAAGTCCAGGTCGCTCCGCTCATCTTCATGACGCTGTTGGGGGCGCAGGCGGTCGGCAGGCCGAGAGTGGGGCTGGCGGCGGTTCCCGAGAGGGTGAGGCCTCCCCCGGCCGTCGTTCCGACAACGACAACATCGCCGAAGTGCTGCTCGCCTGTCTCGTTGGTGCAGGTCCAGCCGGCGGCGCCGGCGAACTTGAGGATCTGGCCGCTGGCGGTGCAGCTACTCGAATCGATGGAGAAGGCGTTGGCGGCGAGTTTCAGGCCACCGGTCGGGGCGGCCGTGTAGAGGGTGTCGACGTCGGCCGCGCAGGTCCAGCCCGAACCCGTGGACTTGAGCACCTGATTGGCTGGGCACGAGGCGAGGCTCAGGTTCACGGCGCCGGTCGCCGCGCCGCCCGACAGCCCGCTCGTGCCGCCGGTATTGACCGCGGTGATGGTGCCGCCCCCGGCGGGCGTGTAGCAGGTCACCCCGCCGTCTGCGTCGATGGAGGCGATGGCTCCGGACACGCACGAGCCGCCGATGCGGCGTTGGATTTCACTGGGGAGAACTCCACCGACCGCTTCGCACGAATTCGCGACCCCGGTGCGGATCGCGTAGGGAACGCTGTCCATGGGCAGGCGGGGCGACATCGCCGTGCCGTCGACGGACACCTCCAGGTACAGCGGAGCGCCATTGAAGATGGTCGCGTCGAGGGGTGTCGTGGCCCCGAGGTCGGCGTAGACCAGCCCGGAGTTGACCTGCAGCCCGGCCCAGGACTCGGTCCAGACGAGGTTCCCGGCGGTCAACGCGTCGTGGAGCGTGAAGACGAAGTCGTGCGGTCCAGTGATGGCTCCGCCGGCGCCGTTGAGATTCGCCGTGAAGGAAACCTTGCCTGGGACTGACTGAGCCTGCGCCGTTCCCGCGAGCAGCACCGCTACCAGCGCACCCGCCCAAGCCA
>JAHFDQ010000127.1 GCA_023248915.1 Archangiaceae bacterium
ATCTCGTCTAGGATCACCGTCTCGTTCGTCGTCTTGTGGCTGATGAAGAACAGCCACTCGAGGCCCGACTTGAAGAACTTCGAATTCGCGCCCTTGCCGAGGATTTTCGAGAACTGGCCGAGCGACGAGTGGTACATGCCCACGCGGTAGAGCGCCTTGGCCAGCCAGTACTGGGCTTCTAAGTGCAGCCCCGCCAGCTTCGGGTCGTTGATCAGCTCTTGCGCCGAGAGCGCGGCCTGCTCGTAGCTGTCGGCCTTGAAGTCGCTGATCACCGCCTCGAGCCGCTGCCGGTCGCCCGACTTGCCCGAGACGTCGACCGCGTCGAACGACATGGTGGGCGCGGCCTTGTCCGGCCCCTTCTTCTTGGCGGCGGGCGTGGGCCGGGTGAGGTCCAGGCCTCCTTCCGGCAGGGGCGCCTCGGTGGCCTCGTCGGGCTTCTTGTCGTCCTTCTTCTTCTTGTCGTCCTTCTTGTCCTTCTTCTTCTTCTTCGACCCTCCGCCCAGGTCCATGCCCTCGAAGGACATCTGCGCGTGGGCGACGGAAGACAGCCCGAAGGCGAGCACACCGGCAATCACGATGGCTCGTAGATTCCAAGTCATGGTCAGCCCTCGCCGAAGGTGGTGGGCAGGAAGACCGAGACCCCGAAGTCGACGACGATCTGTTGGCGGGTCGAGTCGCCGATGCCGGTGCCGGTCTCGCCGTAGATGAGGTCTCGCATCTCGACCCGGAAGGCGAGCCACTTAGAGGCGACGAAGCGGACTCCCAGGCCCAGGTTGCCGCCGAACGTCATGGTGCCGACGGGGCCGTACTGCACCACCTCACCGCCCAGGACGCCGTAGAGGTCGAAGTGGAGGAACTTCTCGGCCGAGAGCGAAATCTTCCCGTAGATGGGGGCCCACTGCAGGTCGAGCCCCGCCACGAGCTGAATCTCGCCCGGAGCCTTGTACTTCTCGAGCTCGGCGAGCGTCGGCTGGGTGCACTTGCCGCCGGTGCCGGTGGTGCAGATCTGCGCCGCGCCCGACACCGCCGGAATGCCGTAGCCCGCCCGAAGCCCGACTCCCAGCGTCTCGAACGGGAAGTAGGTCAGCGTCAGGCCGACGATGTACTTTGTATAGAACGCGTCCTTTACCGAGATGGTGACGCCGGGCGAGAGCTCGAACCGGCCCGACTTCAGGAAGAGGTTTCCCGACACCGGGCGAACCCGTTCGCGCAGGGGGCCGGCCGCGTCCTTGTCGACTTCCGAGACGTCGCCCGCCTCGGTCTCAGAGTCGGCGAAGGCCGGCGCCGCGAAGAGCACCGCCAGCCCAATTCCCACCCGAAGGGCCTTCATCACTCGGCCTCCCGGTAGGTGGACTCGAAGGGGAAGAAGATCGACAGCCCGGCGTGGAGCATCATCACGTTCTGGGTCGAGCCCTTGGTGGTGCCTCGGGGCTGGTCGACGTAGGAGGTGTTGATCAGCGCGACGTTCACCGCCACGAAGTCCTTGGCGACGAAGCGCGCCCCGAAGCCCAGGTCGGCGGCGACGGCGGCGCCCCGGTTGGGCAGGGACGAGGTCTCGGTGGTCACCGCCCCCGCCCCTCCGAGGAGGTATGCGTCGAAGTGGAGAATCGAGTTCATGAAGGCGACCTTGCCGTAGATGGGGCTCCACTCGGCGTCGACCATCGCGGACCAGATCGGCACCGAGTAGAAGATGCGGCTCTGGAAGACGCGCGTAGCGGTGCGCACGTCGTCGTTCTTCAGGACGCTCATGTAAGTGAACCGGCCCGAGAGCGCCAAGGTGTCGGCCAGGTAGTACGCCCCGCGCAGGGCCAACCCGAACTTCGAGTAGAACGGATCATTCACCGAGGTCGCGACGTACGGCGCCAGCTCGAAGCGGCCGCGCTTCAAGTACAGCTTACGCTGCACGCTCTTGACTCGGTCTTCCTGGGTGATGTCGCGCTCGCCGACGACGCCCGGTTCGGCCTTCACCAGCGGCTTCTTGTCGTCGGCGGGCTTGGCGGCCGCGGCCGGAACCTTGAGCGGTTCGTCCTGCTTGGGTTCGGCCTTCTTCGGCTCTTCCTTCTTCGGGTCGTCGGTGAGGTCGAGCCCTTCGAAACCCTGGCCCCTCGCGGCCGCCGGCACCAGGAGGGCGATCACGAGCGAGCCTGCCAATGTGCGAATCAAGTGACGGTCTCCCTCGAATCCCGCGCCGGGCTCGGTCCCTTTTGGCGACGGACGCTGACTCTACCAACTTCGCCAGCCAATTCACGTGAAAGGTATAGTACCGTCCGCGCATCTGATGGGGTCGACCCGGAGATGCGCTCGATGATTCGTCGCACCATTCTTCTCGCCCTCACGGCGTGCGTGTTCGCCGCGTGCCAATCGAAGACCGACCTGGGGAAGCCCTGCACGCTGATTCGGCGAGACCCCGCGGACTCGACCGGGAAACACTCCATCCCCCTCAAGAACAGCGAGATCAGGCCGGGTCGCGACTTCATCTCGTTCGGTTCGACCGAGTGCGACGACCTGGTGTGCGTGCGCGACTCGGCCCAGGCCGTCACCGCCGACGCGGGAGCGGACGCGCTCGGGTATTGCTCGCAGTCCTGCGTGCAGACCAGCACTGTCGGGTGCCCGGCCGCGGACCCGGCGGACGACAGCGACCCCATCAAGCGGCTTTCCTGCCGCGCGCTGCTCCTCGACGAGACCACCCTGGCCGCCATCTGCCAGTCCGACCCCACGACTTGCCAGAAATACTTCGGTGACACCAAGTCGCCGTACTTCTGCGCGCGGGGCGCCAAGCCCGACGCCGGTATCTAGAAGTTCCGCGGAGTCAGGTCGGCCCGGGTTTGCGTCGGGCGAGGTCGCACCTTGTCCTACCTGACACGTCGGTAGACGCCGCGAAGATCTTTTCGCGCCCTCGGTCGTGGACCGTTCCTTTCCAGCGCGTTGTCGGAACTCCCGGCCACCCTCGAAGGAGCAGCGCCATGAACCGAACCGGCATCTTTCTCACGTTGGCCGCGGGCCTCGCCCTGGTGGCCCTGATGGTGGGCCTGCCCCACGCGACGCCTCGCCCCTCGACCGCCCCTATAGAATCTACCGGGTCCGCGACGAGCCACGACGGCTCGATCAAGATGGTGGGCCGGCTGTCGCACCCGTACGTGACCGTCGGCCGGTCGGACCTGTTCGCCACCGTCGACCTGACCGGCGTCGAGGTGCCCGGCGCCGAGCGCAGCCCCGTGAATCTCGCGCTCGTCATCGACCGGTCGGGCTCGATGACCGGCGTCAAGCTCGACCAGGCCAAGGCTGCCGCCCGGCAGTTGGTGGGCCAGTTGAGGCCGGAAGACCGGCTGACCGTCATCCACTACGGGTCCGACGTGAAGGCGATGCCCGGCCTGCTCGCCACCGAGGCGCACAAGGGCGAAATGCTGCGCTTCATCGACGGCATCTGGGACGACGGCGGCACCAACATCGGCGCCGCGCTGGCCACGGCCCGCGACCAGCTCACGGCGTCGGCGGCCGGCTACCGGGTGAACCGCGCCATCCTCATCACCGACGGCCAGCCCACCGAGGGCATGACCGAACCGGGCGCGTTGGCCCAGCTCGCCGGCGAGGTGCGCCGGAACGGCATCTCGGTCTCGGCCATCGGCGTCGGAGCGGACTTCAACGAAAACCTCCTCCAGCAACTGGCCGAGCGCGGCTCGGGCGCCTACGGCTACCTGCAAGACACCTCGCAGCTCGCGACCCTCTTCCAGAAGGACTTGTTGCAGGCCAGCACCACCGTCGCCCGCGACGTCGAACTGGCCTTCACCTTGCCCGACGGCGTCGAGTTGGGCGAGGTGCTCGGCTACCGGACGATTCAGGTCGGCCGCACCGTGAAGGTGGCGATGCCCGACTTCGCCGCGGGCCAGGTCGAGCGCGTCGTCGCCCGACTCACGGTGACGGCTCCGGGCGCTGGCCAGGCCTTCGACGTCACCGCGCTCGACCTCACTTACTCGGACTTGCTGGCCAGCCGGCCCGTGGACAGCCGGGCCCGCCTGACCGCCCTTTCCACCGATCGGCTCGACGAGGTGCTGGCCAAGAGCGACAAGCTGGCGACGGTGTACGCGGCGCGCGCCCAGAGCGCCCGGAACGTCGACCGCGCCGCCGCATACGCGAAGCAGGGCGATACCGCCCGGGCGCAGGCGGCGATCGCGGAGAACCAGGCGCTGTTCGACGAGGCCGGGGCGGTCGCGGGCACGGCGGCGGTCGAGGCCGACAAGGCCGAGCAGGCCGACCTGTCCAACATGTTCGGCCTGGCCACCGGCGAGGAAGCCCGCCAGCACGCGGCCAAGCGCGCCAAGTCGACCTCGCTGAAGGGCTTCGGCCGCATCACTTCGACCTACTAGTGGAGGCTGTCATGACCGAGAGCGCTGCCGTCCTCCAGCTTCACCACCGCGACGCCTTCGAGCGCAACGTCACCCGCGCCCTGGCCGCGGGCGCCGGCGCCGGAGCCGTGGCCTACTTCACCCATCGCGTCGGCGCGGACGTCCCGCTGTCGTACCTGGCGATCGCGGCCACGTCCCTGGCCTGCGTCCGGGGCGACCGGACCGACCGGCTGCTCCTCGGCGCGCTGTCGGTGCTGCTGCCGGCGGCGCCGTGGGGCTTCGGCCTGCCCCACGCGTGGACGCTGGCCACGTCTGCCGCGTTCGCCGGCGCCCTGATGGTCAAGGCGCGGCTCGCCGAGAAGGGCGAAGAAGGCAGCGTCGGCGCCGGCCGGCCCGGCCTGTTCAACTTCGGCGTGGCGGCCCTCGCCTGCGCCGGGCTGGCGGTGGCGGGCTTCCAGGTGGCCAACATCCTGGCGGTCCGGCTCTCGGACATCTCGACCCCTCCCCTCGTGGCGTCGGCGGTGTCGGGCGTGGTGCTGGCGCTCTTCGTCGCCATCGGGTCGGTCGCCGGCCACCTGGCGTTGAGGCCCGACCCGGTCGAGGCGCGCTGCGAAGAGCTGATTCCGACCTTGGCCGGCGAGCTGCAGTCGCTGGCGACCAAGGCCCTGGGGCTGTACCGGCAGTGCGGCCGGTCGCTCTCGGCGCTCCCCCGCGAACCGGCGCGCGAAGAGCTGGCCCGCACCCTGGCGCAGCTCACCCGGAGCGCGGTCGAGCTGGCCTCGGAGTGGACCGGCGTCGAAGCGCAGCTCGAGGAAGACACCCAGACCGGGCTCGCGCAGCAGGTGGCCGAGCTGACCGAGAGCGCCGCCCAGGCGAAGGACGCCATCGCGCGCCGGCAGCTCGAGCTGGCCGCGGCTTCGCTCGGAGAAGAGCTCGAACGGCTGGAAGAGCTGAAGCTGCGGCGCGAGCGGGTGGTGGCGAAGCTGAAGGCCCAGGTGGCGCTACTCGAGCGGGCCCGGGTGGCGCTCATCGGCATGCGGTCGGGCCACGTGCAGGTGAAGGCGGCCGAGCTGTCCGCGCTCGCGCGCAAGGTGAGCGCCTTGTCCACCGCGCAGGGAGACGAAGCGAAGCTCGCCGACGCGGTGGCGACCGGCGCCGAATTGGCGCAGCAGGAAGCCCAGGCGGCGACTTCGCCCAAGGCGCCGCTGCGCTTCGTCGTCGCCACGCCCGTGGCGGTGCCGGACGCCGCGGCGAACGCCGAGCTCAAGCCCGAAGCCGAGCCGAAAGAGCCCGCCCGGGCCGCCGAACGCGTCCGAAGCTGACGGGCCGCGCGCCGACGGCCACCTCGGCTATGGTGCCGCGCGAGGTGGACGGAACAATGACTGACGGCAAGCCGGCGCACTTCATCCAGGCCCTCGTCGACGAGCACGCCCGCACCGGGCGGTTCGGCGGCAAGGTGCACACCCGCTTCCCCCCCGAGCCGAACGGCTACCTACACCTGGGCCACGCCAAGAGCATTTGCCTCAACTACGGCCTGGCCAAGGCCAACCAGGGCCTGTTCAACCTGCGCTTCGACGACACCAACCCGGCCAAGGAAGAGCAGGAATATGTCGACTCGATCATCGCCGACGTGAAGTGGTTGGGAGCCGACTTCGGCGACCGGCTGTTCTTCGCCTCGGACTACTTCGAGCAGATGTACCAGTGGGCGGAAAGCCTGGTGAAGAAGGGCAAGGCCTACGTCGATGATCTCAACGCCGACCAGGTGCGCGAATACCGCGGCACCCTCACCCAGGCGGGCAGGAACAGCCCCTTCCGGGATCGGACCACCGACGAGAACCTCTCGCTGCTGCGCCGAATGAAGGCCGGCGAATTCGCCGACGGCTCGAAGTCCTTGCGCGCGAAGATCGACATGTCCTCGGGCAACCTCAACCTGCGAGACCCGGTCATGTACCGGGTGCTCCGGGCGACGCACCACCGCACCGGCGACGCCTGGTGCATCTACCCGACCTACGACTGGGCGCACGGGCTGGAAGACTCGATCGAGGGCATCACCCACTCCATCTGCACCCTCGAGTTCGAGAACCACCGCCCGCTCTACGACTGGTTTCTCGACGAGCTCGGCATTCACCACCCCCAACAGATCGAGTTCGCGCGCGGCAACCTCAACTACACGGTGATGAGCAAGCGCAAGCTGCTCGAGCTGGTGAAGGGCCAGCACGTCAGGGGGTGGGACGACCCGCGCATGCCGACGCTGTCCGCCATCCGCCGCCGGGGGTACACGCCCGAGGCCGTCCGCGCCTTCTGGGACGAAATGGGCGTCACCAAGATCGACAGCGTCATCGACGTCGGCCGCCTCGAGAACGCGGTGCGCACCGACCTGAACCGCACCGCGCTGCGCCGCATGGCGGTGCTGCGCCCCTTGAAGGTGGTCATCGAGAACTACCCCGAGGGGCAGGAAGAACCGCTGGACGCGGTGAACAACCCCGAGGACTCCGCCGCGGGCAGCCGCAAGGTGCTCTTCTCGCGCGAGCTGTACTTGGAGCGCGAGGACTTCATGGAGAACCCCCCGAAGAAGTTCTTCAGGCTCGCGCCCGGCCGCGAGGTGCGCCTGCGCTACGCCTACTTCATCACCTGCCAGTCGGTGGTGAAGGACGCGCGGGGGGAGGTTACCGAGCTGCGCTGCACCTATGATCCCGCCACCCGCGGCGGCGACGCCCCCGACGGCCGCAAGCCCAAGGCCACCCTGCACTGGGTCTCGGCCGGGCACGCCGTCCCCGCCGAGGCTCGCCTCTTCGACCGGCTCTTCTCCGACGAGTTCCCCGAAGACCCCAAGCACGGCCGCGACTACAAAGAGTTCCTCAACAAGAGCTCGCTCGAGGTGGTCACCGCCCGCGTCGAACCCAGCCTCGCCACCGCGAAGGCCGGAGACCGATTCCAGTTCGAACGGTTGGGTTACTTCTGCGCCGACCCCGACTCCAAGCCGGGCGCGCCGGCGTTCAACCGAACGGTGACGCTGAAGGACACCTGGGCCAAAGAAAAGGCCAAGGGCGGCTGACCCCGGAAGTCAGGGCAGGACCTCGACGGCCCCCAGCCCCTGCAGGTCGACGGTCGAGCCCGCCTTCACGCCCAGCTTCTCGCACCAGCCTCCGGGCACCTCCAAGACGTACAGGCTGCGGCCTTCGACCCGGCGTGCGCTCTGCGTCTTCGGCTCGGCGCGCTCGACGATGCCGGTGATCGACCTGTCCTTCCCGATGAAGATCATGTCGAGCGGGATGAGGGTGTTGCGCATCCAGAACGAGAGCTCGTCTTCCACCGGGAAGATGAACAGCATTCCCGTTCCCTCAGCCAGCGCGGTGCGCCACATCAGGCCGCGCTGTCTCGCCGCGGGCACCGCCGCCACCTCGAGGTCGACGACGTGCTTGCCGGCGAAGGCGTCGGTCAGCACTGCCCGGGCCCCCGGCAACGGCGCCGGCACGAAATCCTCGGCCGTCGGGTCGGACGTGGTCGCTTGGCGGGACACCTCGGCCGCGGGCTTTCCCCCGCTACCCGTAGCCGGGCACCCGGCAAAGACGAGCGACAGCACCCAGGCGGCGCGGCGCACGCTTCGGAGCCCTCAGCTCTTCTCGGGCTTGCTGAGCAGCTTCCCCGTCAGGTCGGACCCAAGGCTGTCGGCCATCAGAGCCTCGACCACCGCTTCGAACTCCGAGCGCTGCGAGTCGGCTTGGTAGATGAAACGAATGCCCATGCCCGGCTCGTCGGCGTCGGGCTTCGACCAGACCACCTCGCCTAGAAGCTCGAACGGGGCCTCGCGCTTCGGCACCGTCAGCTTGAAGAGAAACCGGGTGCCGATGGGCAGCGGCTTCTTGGTCTTGATGAAGGTGCCGCCCTTCGAGATGTTCTTGGTGTAGTCGGCGAAGAACGAGTTCAGTTTCTTGTAATCGACCTTGAGCTCGATCGGAGCGCGGTGGTGATTGCGCGCGTCGGGCCCCGTCGCTTTCGTATCTGGCATGGGCGGGTCGGAGTATAGGAGAGCCGATGCCGCAAGTCCTCAGAAGGTCTTTGGGTCTCTTGAAGCGCCCCTGGGTCGCCCTCGGCCTCGTGCTGCTCGCAGGGGCCGGCGTCGCGCTGGTCTTCGTGCCGCTCTTCGGGGTTCCGGGCTTCGAGCTGTCGCTGGCGATGTCCGCCGGGGTCGGCCTCATCGGCGGAGGAGTCGGCTTCGCGGCCGCGGCCCAAGAACGGCGGCTGCTCGAAGGCAGAGACCCTCGCCCTCGCGGCGCCCTGCGGGCCGAGGGCGGCGCGGCCCCGGTGGTGCTGGCCGCGGGGGCGGCCACCGGAGTGCTCGTCGTTTCGCTGGTCGTGCCGCTGGTGGCGGCGACCGTCTACGCGCTGACCTCTACGCGCTGCGACCCGTTCGCCGCGATCGCCTTCTACCCGGTGCTGACCCTGCCGTCGGCGGTGCTGGCGGCGTCGGCCGGGATGTTGTGCGGCTTCGCGGTGAGGAAAGCTGGCTGGGGCTTCCTCGCCTACGGGCTGCTGGTCGCGGGCTCGCTGGCCGCCACTGTCGCGCCCATCGTCTTCGGGCCGCAGGTCTTCGCCTTCAACCACTTCCTCGGGTACTTCCCCGGGCCGCTGTACGACGAGTCCTTGGCGGTGGGGGCGCCCCTCTTGTGGTTCCGCCTGGAGACGCTGTTGCTCGCCGCCGGCGCGCTCTCGCTCGCGGCCTGGCTGCTCGACCCGAAGCACGGGCAGCTCACCCGCCCCCACTTGCGCCCAGGGTCGGCCGCCGTGCTGGGGCTCTGCGGCTTCGCGGTGCTCTCGCTCGAGGCGCGGGCGTCCTCGCTGGGCACCCGCATGAGCGACGGGGCCCTGGTCGAACGGCTGGGCGGGCTGCGCGAAACCGCGCACTTCCTCGTCGTCTACCCCCGGGGCAAGTCGCGCGAGCAGCTCGACCGGTTCGAGCGCGACCTCGAGCTTCGCTATGCGCAGGTCCGCGACTTCCTGGGAGGAGCGCCCGAGGGGAAGGTGCACGTCTGGCTCTATCGCTCGGCAGAAGAGAAGGCGGCGCTGGTGGGCGCCGCGCACACCCAGTTCGCCAAGCCCTGGCGGCTCGAGCTGCACCTGAACGACTCGGGCTTCCCTCACCCGGCGCTGAAGCACGAGCTGGCGCACGTCCTGGCCGCCCGGTACGGCTCGGGGCCGTTTCGCGTCTCTGCCCGCTGGGGCCTCTTGCCGGTGGTCGGCATCATCGAGGGCCTGGCCGTGGCCGCCGACAACCCCGCCGACGAGCTGACGCTGCACGAGTGGTCGGCCGGCATGCGCCAGCAGAAGCTGATGCCCGACGTGCGAACGCTGCTCGGGCCCGAGGGCTTCTACGGCGCGGCGCCGGCCCGGGCCTACACCGCGGCCGGGTCGTTCCTCCGCTACCTGGCCGAGACCGAGGGCGCGGCGAAGCTGACGAAGCTGTACGCCGACGGCAACTTTGACACCGCGTATGGCCGCACGCTCGACGCCCTCGCCGCCGACTGGGAGAAATTTCTCGACGGAATTCCCCTGGACGGTGCGGCGGTGAACCAGGCCTTCGCGCGCTTCCGGCGCGGCAGCCTCTTCACCCGCGCCTGCGCCCGCGAAGTGGCGCAGCTGTCGGACGAGGCGGCCCAGACGCTCGCGTCCGACCCCGAGCGCGCACTCGAGCTGTACCGCCGCTGCGCGACGATTCAACCCGACGAACCCAGCTTCGGCCTGGCCCAGGCGGCCGCGCTGGACCGCACCGGCCGCAAGCTCGAAGCGGCCGAGGCGCTGCAGGCCCTGGCGGTCCGCTTCGGCGACCAGCCTGCCACCCTGGCCGAGGTCGAGATGGCCGCGGCCGACCTCGCCTACCGGCGCGGAAAGCCCAGCAGCGCCAGCGAAGCGCTCGAGAAGGTGCTGGCCACCACCCCTGGCCCGGCGATGGAACGGACGGCTCGCGTCAAGCGCGCGGCCCTCGAATCCCCCGAGGTGGGACCGACGATCTGGTCCTACTTCCAGCCGGGTTCCGAAGACGTGAAGCTGTTGGTCTTGCGCGAATCGCTGGCCGGCGGGGCGCCTTCCCCCTGGGTGGCGTACCTCCTGGGCCGCCGGCTCGCCCAGGGCAGCGCGCCGGGCCTCGCTGCCCCCTACCTCGAGACCGCGCTCGCGGGGGGGCTGCCTCCCAGCATCCAAATCGAAGCGCTGCGCCTCTTGGTCGAGGCCCACTACCTGTCGGGGGCCTGCCCCGCGGTGCGCTCGACCGCTGCTCGCGGCGCCGGCTTGTCCGCGGCGGTTCGGGCGCAGCTTGCCGGCACCGTCGAACGCTGCGACTTCGAAGAGAAGGAGTTCAAAGGCCCGCTGGTGCCGGAGGGGCCTTTCCGGTAAACGAGGGCGCCGTTTTCGCCGCCCGGAGGTGACCTTGAGGTTCGAGGCCAAGCAGCGCATCAACGCCACGTTGGCCGAGGTCGAGTCCGCGCTCCTCGACGAGCGCTACCTGGACTTCCTGCTCAAGCACCACGGCGTGCTGCTCGAGGTGCAGCTGCTCGAGAAGAAGGACGAGGGCGAAAAAATCCGCCGGAAGGTGCGGTACCGCCCCCGGCCGGTCATCAAGAGCATCGGGCCGAAGACGGTTCCGCCCGAGTGGTTCGCCTTCGTGGAAAACTCGACCTACGACAAGGCCCGCCACGAGCTGACCTTCACCAACACCGCCACCACCACCACCATCTCGAAGATGCTGGTGAACACCGGCACGCTGCGGCTGCGCGACGCCGGCGCCGGCCAGACCGAGCGCACCATGGACGGAGAGATCTCGCTGAAGCTGCCCTTCCTGTTGAAGCCCCTGGGGCTCATCGGCGAGCGCGTCATCCACTCCGAAGGCATGAAGATTCTCGACGCCGAACCGCCCGTGCTGATGCGGTTCGTCACCGAGGTGCTTCGCACGAAGTGACGCCGCCTCAGGAATTCTTGCCGCCCGCCGACGTTGGCGGTCCAACCCCCTGGCCCCCCATGAGCTCGAAGACATTCCTTGCCGCTGCCGCCCTGGTCCTCGTCGCCGCGTGCGCTCCGAAGCGCATTCCCGGCACCGAGATCGACGACACCGACGACACCCGCGCCATCTTGAAGGTAATGGAAGCGTACCGGTCGGCGCTCGAACAGCGTGACGCGCCGAAGGTGCTGGCCGTCGTGGCCGAGAGCTTCAAAGACGACCTCGGGACGCCGGCCGCGGGCGACGATCTCGACTACCTCCGGCTGCGCGACCAGTTACCCCAGAGCCTGGCCAGGCTCGACGACGTGAAGGTCGAGATGACGGTGCGGAAGGTCGACGTGAACAAGGCCGACTTGACCGCGCGCGCCGTCTATACGTACTCGACCAGCTTTCGCATGCCCAGTCTGTCCAGTAAGCCGCAGAGCGAGTCCGAGATTAAGGAAATGAAGCTGCTCAAGGTGGCCGGCGCCTGGAAGATCACCTCGGGTATCTGAGCGCGGCGGGCAGGGAGTGAGTAGACTGCTCGCGATGAGCCGCCTCGTCGCAGTTCTCGCCATCGGCGCGATCTGGGTTGCCTGCGCCAAGCCCGAAGAGCCCCCTGGGGACTTTGGTGTCAACACCTCCGACGGCGGCGGCGGCACGGGCGGCGGGGGCGGAGGCGGAGGCGGCGGGGGCGGAAGCCCTGGTCAGGACGCGGGGGCCTCCGACGCGGGGCCGGCATTGACTCCCTGCACTCCGAACACCCAGCCCTCGACCTGCGCCACGGGCACCTACTGCGCCTGCGCCCAACCCGCGGGCGCCGGGGCCGACTGCAACTGCTACTCGGGCGCCCTCGGAGAACCCTGCGTGACCGGGTCGGCGAACTGCAAATCGCCTGGAATCTGCCGGTGGGGAAGCTCGCAGTTTTGGGGAAAGTGCGGCCACTTCAACGGCGAGGTCGGCGAGGTCTGCGATTTCGGCGGCTTCTACTGCGGCGTCGGACTGACCTGTCGGTCGGGCTGCATCTGGGGAGGCTGCTGCCAGC
>JAHFDQ010000128.1 GCA_023248915.1 Archangiaceae bacterium
GACGAGGTCGAGCTGACCGAGCGGCTGCGAAGGCGCTTCGAAGAGGCCCTCAGGTAGCGGCAGGGGCGACGGCGGCCCTGACGAGCTCGAGCGGCAGGAACATGGGAGTCGGCTTGGGGCGCGATTCGAGCTCGCCCTCGCTGACCTCCAGGGGCGAAAACCCGACGCGGGCGTAGAACTCGACGGCGTCGGACTTCGCGTCCACCAAGATGCCAACGCACCCGTAGTCCTCCGACATCTTCAGCGCCAGCAGGAAGACGTGGCGCAAGAGGGCCGAACCCACGCCTCGACCCTGCGCCGAGGCGTCGACGGCCAGGCGCGCGAGGCGGAGCACGGGGAGCGGGTAGCGCGGCAATGTCCTGCGGGCAGCAGCCGGTAACGCTTCGCCCTCGATGTTCCCCGCGGCCACCGTGGCGTAACCGAGGATTTGGGCGGCTTCCAGGGCGACGTACGTCGTTCCCGTATGGTGGTGAAACTGATTCTGCCCTGCGTACCTCGCGATGAAGCGATCGAGATCGGCGTCGCCCGAACGGAAGGTCGTCCGGTCGTCGGCCTCTCGCAGCGGCCTAATCTCGATCGCCACGCATCAGGTCTCGGAGCTGCTTGGTGGGCTCGCCCGGCGACCGAAGGCGTTCGACGACCTGTTCGAACGATTTGCGCGTCAGGACGACGCGGGCCGGGACGAGCGCGTCGGCCGGCAGTTCCTGAAGCGCGCGAAGGTGGTAGCGCAGAGCCGACTCGATGAGGAAGCCCTTCTTGACGCCCGTGGCCTTGGCCTGTCTCTCGAGCAGGTCCTTGGTTTCCCTGGAGATGGGTGCCGAGATCTGCGTGGCTCTTGGCATATTAAGCTTCCTTTTCGAAGAGAAATATAGATCCACGAAGAGGATGCGTCAACCGCCGAGCCCGGCCAGCGGGCGGTCGGTCCGGTAGACGGGGTAGAGGTCGAGCCGTTCGTCGAACGACGGGTGGCGCCGGGAAAAGAAGCGCAGCCGCGCCGCGGAGTCCTTGGCGAAGCCGGCGTCGCCCGCGAGCCTGGCCTCGAACTCGGCCTTCACCTTCGGGTCTTCGAGCATCCTGCGGGCGACCTCTTCGGCCAGGTAGTCCTCGAGGTATTCCTTCTGCTCGAAGTGGGCGTTGAAGAAGCCCCACTGGAGGAAGGAATCGGGGCCCAACGGGTCGAACAGGTGCACGAGCAGGGTGCTGGCCCGCTGGGCGATGGGCACGTAGAGCGACCCCGCCGGAACGTCGCGATTCTCCCGGGCCCAGGCCCCCTTCACCGCCAGGCGCTGGCGGCCTTCGTAAGGAGCGGCGGCGAACTTCGTCTCGGTGGCGCGGAAGGTTTCCACCTCGGCGGCGGGCCGCGCCTTGTCCAGCACGGAGTACGCGAAGCTGTGCAGCTTCAGCTTCTCGGCCACCCACGGCGCGTGGGCCGGGGGCACCAGGTAGCCGCCCTTCGGAGCGCGGGCGGTG
Source organism: Archangiaceae bacterium (assembly GCA_023248915.1). Taxonomy (GTDB): domain Bacteria; phylum Myxococcota; class Myxococcia; order Myxococcales; family Myxococcaceae; genus JAHFDQ01. The sequence goes on from JAHFDQ010000128.1 coordinate 1,471, forward strand.
ACCGCCGGTTCGAGGTCCGGCAGGAACGGCACCTTCCATACCTGGGGGCGGGTTTCGTCGTAGCGCACCCAGGGCTGGCCGCTGACCTCTGACGGCTCGCGGGTGTAGGCGTAGCCGGGGAAGTCGAGGGTGCGGGTGGCCGGGCCGTTCTTCCAGGCGAGCACCACGTCCGTACCGCCCCGGGCCAGGTCGGCGGCGTCGGCTTCCTTCGCCGCGGCCAGCCAGGCCGGCCCGTCGGCGGCCGCGCGGGTGAGCAGCCCGAGCACCACGTCGTAGGTCGCCTTCACCCTGTGGGCGTAGTCCTTCCAGGAATGGGTTTCGAGCAAGAGCCCGAAGCGGTTGTGTAGCATCCAGTACGCCATCGCGAAGCGCGGGGGCGCCACGCCGGCCGAGAAGCCCGAGGCGGGGTCTTCGTCCTTCTCGAACGAAGGATAGAAGCCGAGCGGCTGGTGGCCCTCGGCGGTCAGCTCGGCGAAGAGGGACTCGCGCATCGACCGCCCCAGCGCCGCCAGCTTCGCCGGGCCCTGGGCCTGCGGCTCGAAGGTGACCGAGACGTCGGGTTGGAACTTGGCTCCGTCGGTGACGTGCATGTCGACGTGGAGAATCGGGTCGTACTTCCGCATCAGCTTCAGCCAGGCGGCCATTTCGGGAGCGTCGGCCTTGGTGTGGTCGCGGTTCAGGTTCAGGTTGGCCGACGTCACGCGCCAGCCCATCTGGGTGGGGCCGTTCTGGTTGGGCCGGTGGTTGGGGCCGAAGCGCTCGTGGCCGTCCACGTTGAGCACCGGAATGAAAACCAACGTCAGCTTCGACAGCACCCCCGCGCCGGCCTTGCCGTCCAACAGGTCGCGCAAAAGCCAGAAGCCGGCGTCCTTGCCGTCGATTTCTCCGGCGTGGATTCCGCCCTGGATGAGCACCACCGGTCGGACGGGCGCGCCCTGCGTGACCAGCGCCAGCATCGGCCGGCCCTCGGGGCTCACCCCGAACTTCTCACAGCGCACCTTGCCCGGGTAGCGCTTGGGGAAGTCGGCGCACAGGGCCACCACCTCGTCGTAGCGGCCGGTCGAGACGTAGCCGCTCCGCTCGGCCAGGGTGGTGAGCGGCGGCAGGGCGAAGAGCAGGAGCGTGGCGGGTATCAGAAGCATGGCGCCGGAGGATGCCTGAATCCGAAGCCGAGCGTTGACTTCCAAACGAGCGACGGTAGGTTGCGCCCCCAATGCGCGTCGGAGTCGCGGTCATCGCAGCCGTCGGGGCGCTCGCGGGCGTCGCCCGAGGCGAGAGCTCGGACTTCAACCTGCACGTCGAACCGCAGACGGGCCTCGCCCTCGAGACTCCCGCCGGGCTGCCGCCGTACGGGTCGGGAGTCGCCTTCAAGCTCGACGCGCCCTGGCTGGTGAACGCCACCGTCGCGCCGCAGTTGCAGGGGTTCGGCCTGGCCTACTCGAACCGCGTCATCCTGAACGAGGGCGCCGCGTTCGGGTTCGGCGCGGGTTTACGGGTGCGGCTGCTCGACGACCATTCCGGGTACCTCGTGCACCTGGGCAGCGAGGAAGGGCACAAGGGCAACCTCTTCGGCAACCTGTGGATGGACGCCGACGTGAATTACTGCGCCCAGGGCATCGGCTTCGGCTTCGACGCGGCGCTGGGCGTCGAGGCGTCGCTGGTCGACGGGCTTCAAATCGGCCCGTTCCTCAAGTTCGCGATGACGGGGCCGACCAGCGGCCTGTTTCTCGGGGTGTCCCTGTCCATCGGCGTGCCCGACGACCAGGTGCACGAACCCGACCCCGACCACGACGGCGTCAAGGGCGCTGCCGACAAGTGCCCCGACGTCCCCGAGGACAAGGACGGCTTCGAAGACGACGACGGCTGCCCCGACCCCGACAACGACAAGGACGGCCTGCCCGACGCCGCCGACAAGTGCCCCGACGCCTCAGGCACCGTCCGGAACCAGGGCTGCCCCGACTTCGACGCCGACGGCGACGGCTTCGTCGACCGGCTCGACGAATGCCCGAACGAGCCCGGCATCGCCGAGAACAAGGGCTGCCCCGACCACGACCGGGACGGAGACGGCCTCGTCGACCGGCTGGACAGGTGCCCCGACGCCGCCGAGGACAAGGACGGCTTCGAGGACGAGGACGGCTGCCCCGACCCCGACAACGACAAGGACGGCGTCCCCGACGTCAAGGACAGGTGCCCCTTCGACCCCGAGACGGTCAACGGCATCGACGACGAGGACGGCTGCCCCGAGGCGGCGGTGAAGGTCTTCATCGAGAAGAAGCAGATAGTCATCACCGACAAGGTGTTCTTCGAGTTCAACAAGGCGCGAATTCTTCCGAAGTCGAACCCGCTGTTGAAGGCGGTGGCCGACGTGCTGAAGAAGTTCCCGCAAATTACGAAGGTGCGCGTCGAGGGACACACCGACGACGTCGGCAACGACAAGGTGAATCAGGGGCTGTCCGAGAAGCGCGCCAAGGCGGTGATGGACGCGCTGGTGAAGAACGGCGTCGAGAAGGGTCGGCTCGAGTCGGCCGGCTTCGGCAAGACGCGCCCCCTGGTCGAGGGCAAGGACGACGCGGCGCGCGAGAAGAACCGGCGCGTCGAGTTCGTCATCGTCGAACCGGCCGACGGCTTCGTGCCCGCGGGCGCGGCGCCGGAAGAAGAGGACCCGTTCCTCGAGAAACTGTAGGGACTGGCCGGGCTACCCCATCGCCGCGGCGACCTTCGCCGCTGTGGCCTTCGCGGCTTCCAGCAGCACACGGCCCTCGGCCTCGGTGCGCGCGCCGAAGTCCTTGTCGGTCAGAGATGACAGGTTGATGCGGACGTTCAGCCAGGCGCCTTCCGCCGCCGCCCGCAAGGCGCTGCCCGCCACCCCCGCGTCCGACGCGGAATTCTTGTTCCCTTCCGCGGCGCAGAAGAGCGCCAGGTCCATCGCTTCGGGCACCCGGCGCAATAGCTCTAACGGCACCAGCGCCGCGCCTTGCGTCCCCGCCTCGATAGCTCGGGCCCTCGCCGCCGTCTGCTCGGGCGTCGCCTTCGGCAGCCTCCACGCCTCGGTCACCTTGGCGAAGGCTTCCGAGTCGCGGTCCACCAGGTCCATGAAGACGTCCTTCAGCGCCTGCGCCTTCTCGGCCGTGCGCTTCATCTCTTCCCACACCTTCTCGTAGCCCTTCTTCCCCACCGTGAGGTTGGCCACCATGCAGGCCAGGGCGGCCCCCTGGGCGGCGCACAGCGCGGCCACGCTGCCTCCTCCGGGCACCGGCGAGTCCATCGAGCACTCGTCGACGAAGTCGCGGACGGTGCGGTCCACCAGCTTGGACATGGGCTGCTCCTTCTGGGCGGCCAGCTCGACCACCTTCTTCTTCACGTCGAACGGGGCCAGCTCGGCCAGCCCCAACGACAGGATTGCCACGTGGTACAGCTCGCGCTCGGGCACGCCGCACGAGCGCCCCTGCCTCTTCAGGTAATAGCGGCCCGCTTCCAGCAGGGCTTCGCGCGGAATGAGGCCGATGAGCTCGCTGCCAGTCACCACCAGGCCCAAGCGCGCGGCCTCTTCCCGCACCGCTTCCACCACCACGTGCGGCGGCGTGGCGCGGAAGTTGGTCAGGTTGATGGACACCTGGGCGCGGCCGTAGGCGGGAATTTCCCAGCCCACCGCCTTCACGTACTTCAGGCGCCCGGGGACGTAGACGTTGTTCCCTTCTGCGTCGACCACCTTGTCGCCCTTGGCGTCGCGCTTCAACCGACCCAGCTCGCGCACCGCGAAGGCAATCTCGTTCGCCAGGGGCACGCTGCGGGTGTTGAGGTTGACGTTGTAGGCGATGAGGAACTCGCGCGCTCCGATGATGAAGGCGCCGGACTTGGGGTGAAAGGCCGCCGGGCCGAAGTCGGGGGCCCACTTGGGGTCGGCCACCTTCGCCGCCAGCCCTTCGTATTCGCCAGAGCGGACGTCGGCCAGGTTGCGGCGGGCGGGAGTCGAAGCCGCCGCTTCGTAGAGGTAGACGGGGACGCCCAGCTCGCGGCCCACCCGCTCGCCCAACCGGCGGGCCAGGGCGGCGCATTCTTCCAGCGTCGCCCGCGACACCGGAACGAACGGGGTGACGTCGGCGGCCCCGAGCCGCGGGTGCGCGCCGTGGTGCTTCGACATGTCGATGAGCTTCGCGGCCGCTTGCAGCGCCCGGAAGGCCGCCTCGAGCACCGGCTCGGGCTCTCCCACGAAGGTGTAGATGGTGCGGTTCGTGTCGGCGCCCGCGTCCACGTCGAGCAGGGACACGGCCTTCACAGAGCGAATGGCCTCGGCGATCGCCTCGATGACCGCCGGGTCGCGGCCCTCGGAGAAGTTCGGAACGCACTCGATGAGGGGGCTCATTGAGGCGGCGGAAACTAGCGGCGATGGTTGTCCGGCGCCAGTCCCGTGCGGGCCTCGATTCCGCTCGGCCTGATCGGAGTCGAGGGCGGGTGCTATGAAGCCCCCCGGAGGAAGCGCATGGACGCCCTGAAGCGCATCGTCGAGCTGCTCGCGGACGACTCGCCCCGGAAGCGCATCGCCGCCGCGGTCGTGCTCGGCGAGCTCGAGGTGAGAGACCCTGCGGTCGTCGGCCGCCTGATGGACATGGCGAAAGACCCGGTCGACGCCTTCGCCGAGGCCGCCGTCGAAGCGCTCGGGCGCATCGGGTCGAAGAAGGCCCTGCCGGTGCTGCTCGAATCGCTGGGACGGGGAAAGGAATTGACCCGGCTGGCGTCGGCCGCCATCGCCGCCCTCGGGCCCGAGGTGCTGCCCGACCTTCGCGCCCGGCTGGCCGACGCCACGCCCGAGCTCCGGGCCACCTTGTCCCAGCTCTTGCCCGCCGTCGGCGGCCGGCTGTCCTTCGAGATGACGCTCGAGGGGCTTCGCGGGCAGCCGTTCGACGCGGTGAATCGGGTGGCGCTGTCGGTGCGCCAGGAAGTGAAGTCGGCCGCCGAGGCCGAGCGCCGGTCGATGCTCGCGCAGGTCGAGAAGTTCCTCGAGAAGAAGAAGACCCAGGAGGATGAACCGGCGCTTCGCGGCGCCCTGAAGATTCTCGGCTACCTCGAATTGGCCGAGGCGACCGATACGCTCTTGAGTTATCTGTCTTCGCGGCAGGCGGCTCCCGTCCGCGTCGAGGCGGCGACGGCACTGCGGTTCTCACTGGGAAAGGGGCCGTCGAAGAAGGCGCTGCGCCGGCTCATCGACCTGCTCGAGGACGCTGACGCCCTGGTCGCCCGGTCGGCCCGCGACACCCTCACCGTGCTGCAGATTGGCCCTGAGTTTCTTGACGAGCTGTCCGAGCTCGCCGCCAGCAGGGACGTCGAGGTGGCGCTCTTGGCCATTGGCCGGCTGGGCGCGATGGGCGGGAAGGTCGCTGAGAAGACGCTGCTTCCCATCGCTCGGGGCGCCGACCGGGCTCGGGCCGAGGCCGCGGCCAAGGCGGTCGCGGCGCTTCCGGGCGGTGAGGCGCTGCTCGCGGAAGGGCTGGCCGACGCGGAGGAGGAAACAGGGGCGCAGGTGCTTTCCGAGGTCCTCACTCCTCTTGCCTCGAAGCTGACGAAGAAGGACGTCGCCCGGCTGTTGAAGGCCGGCGAGAAGACTCTGGCCCGGTCGGTGGCGGTGGGGCGCCGGCAGCTCGAACCGGTGCGGTCCGCCGACCCGGACGCGTGGGCCGTCGCGCTTCGGGACAGGTCCGCCGCCTTGATGAAGAAGGACCCGGCTCGCGCGGAGGCGATCCTCGGTGCGCTGGTGCACTCCGCCAAGGCCTCGGCCGACGACCGGTACACCTTCGCGCGGCTTCAGCTTTCCCGTTCACCGAGGGACCTGCACCCTCACGCCCGCCAGCGCGACCCGGCCCTCGCTGACTTCGAACGGCTGGCGGACGACGGCTTCCCCCTGGCGAAGGCGCTCGCCCGCGACAAGGCCGTCTCCGACGATGAACGGTATTACGTTGGCTTTCACCTCGCCGAACAGAGCTCTGCCGAGAGTCGGTCGGTCGGCACGGCCCTGCTCGACGCGCTGGCGGGGAAGGGCAAGGGGAAGTTGGCGAAGGCCGCTAGGAACAAGTTGGCGCTGCTGGGTGTGTGACCCGGAGTAGGGGCTCGAATTAGCCCCGGCGCGAAACGGTGAGGGCTCCATCGGCCTTTGGCTGGGTCGCTGTCGCTCTGCCGGTCGCCGTCGTTTTCTCGTATGGGGAAGGGAGTCCCGGCGCCAACCGCGGGGCGGGTCGCGCGGCACCCAGGAGGCTCGGGCGCCTCTTCGTTTAGGTGGCCTGTTTTGGCCGAGAAAGTTCTCGGGAATTCGGGCGGCGAGACCTCTTAACCGGCTGGAATCAGGACCCTCGCTCGGCGGATATCCGAGAACTTTCTCAGCCAAAACAGGCCCCTTTTTCGACCGCCCCCCCGGGCGGGCTCCGCTCACTTCTTGGCCGACCGGGATTCGCGTCAGGGTCGTCAGCGAACATTGCGCGGCTCGAGGGGGAGGGGAGATGGGGCGAAAAAAGGGGGCGATCGTCACCAAGGCCGTCATGAGGGCCGTGCTCAGCGAGGTCGCGCTCCACGGCGTGCCCCGGGTCTCAATGACCGCCGTCGCCCGCGCCGCCGGCGTCTCGGTCGGCGCTCTGTACGACCGGTACCCAACCCGCGAGGCGGTCCTGGCCGAGGCCTACTGGGAGTTCGACTGCGCAGCGACCGGCCGCCTGGACAGGCTGTTTGGCGAGTACCCGGAGGGCGAGGGCTTCCGCGTCATCTGGCAGACCCTCACCCGCGTCCTGCTCGACGACGTTTCGGGCCAGGCGTTCATGCGCCTCTTCATGGAGCGCGAACACTTCCTCCCGCCCGACAAGCAGGCCGAGGTCGTCCCGACCACTCTGCGCTGGTGGCTGACAAGAAACTCGCGGGACCTCGGCCCGGCACCTCTGGAGGTACATGCCCGCATCGTCTGGGGATTTCTGCTGGCTGTCCTGTCTGGGCCAGCATCGCAAGGGCCCCGAGACTCGGCACTCACGCGCCAGATGGGCGAGGCCTGCTGGGCTGCGCTCAGGGCCCCCCCTCCGCCCTAGCTCGCCGCTGCCCGCATCAGCTCTCGCAACATCTTTCTGGCCTCTACCACCAGCCCCTCGCCGTCGAGGTCTACCCCCACCCGGGCCACCAACTTCAGCTCGGGCGTCAGCCGGTACAGCCCCTTCGACCGCTGCACCAGCGCCGCCAACTTCTTCGGGTCGAGCCTCGCGTCCGGCCCCAGCGTCAACACCACCCGCCCAGGGCCCGCCTCGAGCGCTCGCAGCCGCAGCTCTCGCAGGTCCACCTTCAGCGCCATCAACTGCGACAGGTTGTCCACCTCGACCGGCGGGTCGCCGAACCGGTCCACCAGCTCGGCCCTCAAGTCGTCCAGCTCTTCCGGGTTCGCCGCCGCCGAGTAGCGCTTGTAGAAGACCAGCCGCTGGTGCACGTCCGGCACGTAGTCGTCGGGCAGGTACGCCGGCAGCGGCAACGACACCTCGGGCTCGACCTCGTGCCGCACCGGCTCGCCCCGCATCTCGGCCACCGATTCCTCCAACAACTGCGTGTACAGGTCGAAGCCGATCGCCGCGATGGCCCCCGACTGGTCGGGGCCCAGCAGGTTCCCCGCTCCCCGAATCTCCAAGTCGTGCGACGCGATGGTGAAGCCCGCCCCCAGCTCGGTGAAGGCCTGCAACACCTCGAGCCTGCGCTGCGCGTCGCGCGTCACCGCCCGCTGCGCCGGCAGCATCAAATAGGCATAGGCCCGCTCTCGCGACCGGCCCACCCGACCCCTGAGCTGGTAGAGCTGCGCCAACCCGAACGCGTCGGCCCGGTTCACGATCAGCGTGTTCGCCGACGGAATGTCGAGCCCGCTCTCGATGATGGAAGTGCACAACAACACCTGGAACCGCTTCTCGACGAAGTCCACCATCGCCTTCTCGAGCTGCCCCTCGCCCATCTGCCCGTGCGCCACGCACAGCGTCGCTTCCGGCACCAGCTCGCGCAGGTACCTTTCCATCGAGTGGATGGACGAGACCCGGTTGTGCACGAAGAACACCTGCCCGCCACGCTGCAGCTCTCGCAGAATCGCCTCTCGAATCTGCGCCGCGTCGAACTTGATGACGAAGGTGCGAATCGACCGCCGGTCCCTCGGCGGCGTCGCGATGATGGACAGGTCTCGCAAGCCCGACATCGCCATGTTCAACGTGCGCGGTATCGGCGTGGCCGTCAGCGTCAACACGTCCACCTGCGTCCGCAGCCGCTTCAACTGTTCCTTGTGCTTCACCCCGAAGCGCTGCTCTTCGTCCACCACCAGCAGCCCCAGGTCCTTGAAGGCCACCTCGCCCCCGAGCAGCTTGTGCGTGCCGATGAGCACGTCCACCTTCCCCTCTCGCGCGCGGCGCAACGTCTCACGCACCTCGGCCGACTTCCGCATGCGGGAAACCACCTCGACCGTCACCGGGTACCCCCGGAACCGCTGCTGAAAGGTGTGGAAGTGCTGCTGCGCCAGCACCGTCGTCGGCACCAGCACAGCCACCTGCCGCCGGTCGAGCACTGCCTTGAACGCCGCCCGCATCGCCACCTCGGTCTTGCCGTACCCCACGTCGCCGCAGACCAGCCGGTCCATCGGTTCGGGCTTCTGCATGTCCGCGAGCACGTCGGCGATGGCCTTCGCCTGGTCCGGCGTTTCCTCGAACTCGAAGTCGCCCTCGAACTGCCGGAAGTACCGGTCGGGCGCCGAGTAGGCCGTCCCCGGGTGCGCCTTGCGCGCCGCGTACAGCCGCAACAGCTCGGCCGCCATCTTCAGCAGGTTCTCCTTCACCCGCTGCTTCGTCCGTTCCCAGCTCCCTGAACCCAGCTTGTCCAGCGCGACCTTCGAAGGGTCCCCACCGGTGAACTTCTGCACCAGCCGCAGCCGGCTCACCGGCAGGTACACCTTGTCCCGCCCCGCATACTCCAACACCAGGAAGTCCCCCGGCACCCCCCGCACCTGCATCTTCGTCAGCCCCGCGTAACGCGCGATGCCGAAGTCGGTGTGCACCACCAGGTCGCCTTCCGACAGGTCGCGAAACCCCGCGGTGAAGGGCAGGTCGACCCGCCGCGCCCGCACCCGCCGCCGCGCCCGCACGCCGAAAATCTCCTCGTCGGCGATGACCGCCAGCCCCCCCTCGACGTCGACGAAACCGTGCGACACCTCGCCGAGACACAGGTGGGCGTGCACGGTTCCGCTCACTTCGGGCGGGACGCCGTCCACCCCTTCCAGACTCTTCACCGTCAGCCCGCGCTCGCCGAGCAGCCGCTTCACCCTGTCCGCCTGGCCCGCTGAACCGCAGGCGATGACCGCCGCCACCCGCTCTTCGCGCCACGCCGACAGCCGGTCGACCAGCGGAGTGAGCGCGCCCTCTTCCCCCTGGTGCGACAACATCGCCTCGCGCAGGTCGCGGGTCGTGCCGTAGGTGAAGCGCACCGGGCGCGCCTGTTCGCCGAACGCCAGCCCTCCACCCTCGATGACGCGCTCGGCGCCCAGCCTCGCCGTCAGCGCCGCCTCGTCCAGGAAGTGCTCGGCCGGCGGCAGCGTGAGGTCGAGCCGTTTCTCGGCGTCGGCGAACGACCGGTCGAGCTCTCCCCGAAGCTCGCCCATCGCTCGGTCCTGCCCGACCGGGTCGTCGAAGTACCAGACCGGCGCCTCGGCCCAGAACGGCAGGTAGTCGAAGACGGTGCCCAGGCCCCCCTCGTAGAAGCCGGGCAGGAGCGGTTCCATCCCGAACGCCGCCAGCCCCTCGCGTATCTGCTCGATGCGCTCGCGCACCCGGGCCGTCGGCACGTCCACCCGCTCGGCCGCCGCGCGCACCGCGGCCTCGGCTCGCGGCCGCGTCTCGTCCGTGAACAGCACCTCGCGCGCCGGCAACAGCCGCAGCTCGGCGATGGGTTCAATCGTCCGCTGCGTTTCCGGGTCGAACGACCGCATCGACTCGACCGTGTCTCCAAACAATTCGAGCCGCGCCGGCCGTTCGTACAGCGGCGGGAAGACGTCCACGATGCCGCCCCGCACCGCGAAGGTGCCCACGTCCTCGACCAGCGGCGAAGACTGGTACCCCATCGCCACCAGCTTGGCCGCGAACGCGTCGCGGGGGTGGTCCTCGCCGACCCGCACCAGGCCGGACAGCCGATGCACCACGTCCGCAGGCAGCACCTTCTGCCGCAATGCCCGGGCCGACAGCACCAGCGCCGAGGCCTTGGCGCCCCGGCGCAGGTGGTAGAGGGCGGCCAGCCGTTCGGTCACCCCGACCGGGTCCGGAGACAGGTCGTCGTAGGGCAGCACCTCGTCCGCGGGAAGCCGCAGCACCCGCGGCTCGAGCAGCGTGCCCGCGCCACCGAGAAAGAAGGCCAGGTCGGCCGCGAGCGAGTCGGCGGCTTCCTCGTCCACCGCGACGCAGACGAGCCGGGCGTCGAGCCGCTTCGCCAACAGCGCCAGGGCCCAGCCGCGCGCCGCCCCCTCGAGCCCCACCGTCCAAACCCGACCCGGACCGGAAAGCGCCGCCGCGACCAGGTCGAGCGCGGACCGGTGTGGCGCGTCGTTGTCGGAAGGCAGCTCGTCCATGGCGGGGAAGCTGCCCCACCTATAGCAACGAGGCCGCCGGAGGAGTCAGCGGCGATTCGCCGCCAGCGCGTCCGACGCCACTCCGTACCGCAGCATGTCGTCGAGCACTTCGGGGCTCATTCCGCGCAGCGCCCCGGGCGCTCCTCCGGGGACGGTCACGTCCTCTTCGTCGTGGGTGCCGCCGTCGGGCTTCGGTTTCGGCTTGGGTTTGCCGGCCGCCACCGCGCCCGGTTGCGAGAACGTCGCCCGCGGC
>JAHFDQ010000496.1 GCA_023248915.1 Archangiaceae bacterium
CCGGCGGTATCGGACCTGATGCCGGGTCCACTGGCGGACCCACTCCCGGTTCCGACGGAGGCACAGACGCCCGTGACCGCTCTGCGTTCGGCTGGTCGTGCGGCTGTTCCACGGGCGGAGCCCCTGGAATTCTCTTCGCCCTGAGTGCCGCGTGGGTGGTTCTGCTCCGCCGGCGCCGCCCGAGCTCAGGGGTTCTCGTCGTTTCAGTGGTCGTCTGCCTCGGGGCAACCGCCGCACGAGGCCAGGCGCCGGGGAAGAACCCGTACCTTCCGGCGGCCGAACGGCTGTTTCACGGTCTCGAGTACGAGGAAGCCCTGCTCGCCATCGAACGCGCAGCAAGCTGGAGGGGGAACGAGCCCGCCGACGACGTCCGCATCGCGGTCCTCGAAGGGCTCATCGATGCAGGGCTCGGGCGCGAAGATCGCGCCATCCGGGCCTTCAAGCGCGCCCTGGCGATCGACCCGGGCGCGACGCTTCCGGGGACGGCCTCGCCCAAGGTGGAGATGCTGTTCGCGCGAGCCAAGAGGGACCTGCGCATGGAGTCCTCGTCCGCGCCGCCCGCAGCTGATGTTCCCTCGGCTCCCGTGCCTGCTCCAGAACCGGTACGGGTGGCGACGGTCAGTCCACCGACTCCTTCTCCGCCCGCTGCTCCGCCGCCGGCGACCGTGACGCCACCCACGAGCCTGACGCCGCCAGCGCCGGTGGCGCCGCCCATGGTCCAGGCCGGGCCGGAGGTCGCCGAGCCGCGAGAGGTGCCTCCAGAGAAGAAAGCCGGCGCACGGCGGCTCTTCGTCGGAGCGGGAGCGTTCGGCGACGCCCTGGGACCATCGGTGGGCGCTGCCTTGGAGGTGGGGCTGGGGCTCGGCGCCGTCGAGCTTCGAGCCCGAGGCCTGTTGGGTGGCCAGGTCGGCGCCTCGCTGGAGGTCGCGTATGCCTTCGGGACCGCGAGGCTCATGCCCCGCATCGGAGTGAGGGGCACCGTCTTCCCGGGCCTGGTCGGGCTCGGGGGTGGGCCCGTGGCAGGCGCTCGCCTCGCGGTCGGCCCAGTCGCAGTCCACGCGGATGTCGCCGTCGAACTCTTTTCCATCGCCGCCCCCTACCGCGCGGCCGCGGTACTGCTGACCGCGGGGGTCAGCTACGACGTGTGGCGCGGTGACTGAACGGGCCCCAAGCCCGGCCGCAGAGCCTCGAGCTCGCGCATTCCGCGGCTAGTCGAACGGGGCTCTGGGTCGCCCTTGCCGGGCCAAGGTGGTAAGGACCCGCTCGATCGAACCCGGGTCGCGGGAAGGAAGTGGTCATGAACGCTCGACGGGCCGTTGCGGTAGCGGCGGTGTTGGTAGTCAGTGCCTGCAACTCGCTGAAGGACGGTCCGTCACAGGTCTGCACGATGGACGGTGGCGCGGCCGCGAACGTCCCACTCACCATCGAGGTCGGCTTCGGCCTGAGCGGTTGCGCCCCCACGAACGGGAAGTGCACGACCACCGTCGATGGCGGGGTAGTCGACATCACCGCGTCGGTGAATGTCTGCGCCACGGGGACTAACCCGGGTGGCGTGCCGGCCGTCGTGACTTGTTCCGTCGCTCCGCTCTCGCCGGGCACCTACGAGCTCGCGCCGGTTGGGCGGTCGCTCGTCGTCGTCGCTGACGGTGGTGCTGCGAGCTGCCAGCTCTGAACTACGAACGCTTTCGGGACCTCGCCCGCAAGGAAAGGTGGCTCGGGTGCAGCGGCTGCCAGCTCGGCCTGGGTCAGCCTGCGAGCCATTCCTTGTAGGGGCCGTTGATGCAGGCCAGCGTCACGACAGGGTAGACGATCGCGACGAGGGTGCCCGCCGCGAATGCGCCCGTGGCGATGGTCAGCACCGAGAAGCCCAGCGCCGCGACGGCATAGGCGTTCCCCAGGTATCGGCCCATGACGCGCTTGCCGCCCAGGTAGCCGATACCGGACGCGAGCAGCAGCAGGCCGAGCGCGCCGGCGAGCCCGTTCGAGACCGCGGCGGCCGCGGTCAGCCGGCCGGTGGCCCCCAGCTCGTTGAGATTGAGGGCGGCGAGGCCCAGCGCCGAGAGGGCTCCGAGGAAGTTGAACACCGCGAGCACGGTCATTCCGGTGGGTCGCCCCATTGCGTTGCACCCCTCCGACCGGCCCCGCCGGCCCACAGGCGTCGACCCGCCCGCGAAAGAAGTGGCGTACGTTAGCCAGCCTGTCGGGCAAGTCGAGCGCGATTTGCTCTCCCAAGGAAGCGATTTCGAGGAAGGGCTCGCGAGCGGTGCGACGATGGGGGAGTCGCCTCGACGTCGACATACCGGCGCACTCCGCTCGGGGCCGGCGCGCACCTGCGTTCCCGCGGCGCTTCTCGGTCAGCATGAACGGGTCTGCGCCCCGGGAGGTCGAGCACGTTTGCGGAGCGCCCAATCTTCCGCTCGCATGGTATTGGTCGACAAGTGAACGATTCGCCGGAAATCCTGGTCGCGGGCGCCGCGCCGGAGCCTGGCAAAAGGGGGCGTAACATGACCGCCGGTTTCCGCCGAAGAGGACTTGCGCGATGAGCGGCGTCGCTGTCGGCCTGTTGGTCCTAGCCGCGTTGACGGTGGGCTTCGCGCTGCTGGCGCGGCGAGCCCTGCGCCTGACGCGCGCGTTCGTCAGGTGGCCGGGTGTCATCGTGGCCGGGCTGCTCGCGCTCGTTTGCGCGGCGTTGACCGTGGTTGGCGGCCTGGGCCTGTACCGTCTCGCGGGAACGCGGGTGGTGGCGCTTCCGCCGGCGTCCGTGAGCGTGGCAGGCCAGGCCGGTCCCGAGTTGGTCGCCCGCGGCGCTCACGTGGCGAAGGTGGCCTGCGCCCACTGCCACTCCGAGAATGGCGACCTGCCGATGAGCGGCGGCTCGAACATGTCCGAGGAGACGGGCCTCCCGCTCGGCGACGTCTACGGCCCCAACCTGACGCCGGGGGGCGTCCTCCGCGGCCTGTCCGACGAAGACCTCTTCCGGGTCATCCGCACCGGCATCGGCCACCAGCGCCGGGCCACGGTCATGGCCATGCTGGGGGCGCGCCACCTGAGCGACGAAGACATCAGGGCGGTCATCGCGCAACTGCGCGCGTCCCCCGCGGTCGAGAAGCAGAAACCGCCGTTTCGCCCGACCGTTCTCTTGGCGCTCTTCATTGGCGCGGGCTTCCTCAAACTCGAGACGCCGGCGAGCGTGGGCCCCGTCGTCGCTCCCCCGAAGGCCGCGACCCAGGAGTACGGCCGCTACGTGTTCGAGTACATGGGCTGCGCCGACTGCCACGGCCCAAAGCTCGACGGCGAGGTTCCGCCGCCGACCCCGCCCGGGCCCGACCTCCGCGACGAGATTCGCACCTCGTCCGCGGAAGCGTTCCTCAAGCGCATGCGGGGCGGCCCCAGCGGCTCGGTGATGCCTTGGGAATCCACGGCAATTCTCGACGACGTGGAGCTCGAGGCGCTGCTGTTGCAGCTCAAGTCGGTCGCTGCCGCCCGCTAGCAGCTGGAACAACGGGAAGCGGTACCTCGCCTTCGATGAGGGGCGCGGCCTCGGGGCCCGCCGTTGTAGAGTCTGGCGCGTCATGACACCCCCTTCGAGCTTCGCCTCCGTGTGGCTCAAGCAGGCGAGGAACGACTTGCAGTTCGCCAGGGCCGGCCTGGAGGACGGCTTCTTCGCGCAGGCTTGCTTCCTGGCTCAGCAGGCTGCGGAGAAGGCAGCCAAGGCCGTCGTCCTGTCGCGCAACCAGTCCTTCCCCTTCACGCACAGCCTGACCGAGCTGTGCCGCACCCTGGGAATCAACGGCAAGCTGCTCCAGGCCGCGGCGGTGCTGGACCTGTACTACGTCGCGGGACGCTACCCGAGCGGCGCCGGCTCGCTGGCGCCCTACGAGTTGCTCACCCGGGAGCAGGCGGTGGAGGCGCTCTCGGTGGCTGCCCGATTCCTCAAGGTGGCGGCCGCGGCGCTGGCGCCGAAGCGCCGAAGGAGGCGCCGTTGAAGCCGCTCGGGCGCTCGGTGCCCCGTTTTCGCCGCGCGCAGCTCCTGGCGGGCTTGAGGAAGTCCCTGCCTCGCCGGTGTACGGCGGCCTACCTGTTCGGGTCCTACGCCTCCGGCGAGGCGCATGCCCACAGCGACGTGGACCTCATCGTCGTCGCGCCGACACGGCGCCCCTTCGTCGAGCGGTTCCGCGACTTCCCTTCGTTGGTTGCCCGCTACGCCCCGTTGGACCTCATCGTCTACACCCCCGAGGAGTGGAAGGAGCTGGAGGGAGCGCCGAATCCGCTCCTGGCTCACGTGCGCGCGCGCTGGGTTCCGGTCCTCTCGAGGAAAGTCTCCCGGGCGCGGAGGGCTCTCGGTGCAGGCTCGGGCCGTCACGGGCACAGCGCTTAGGAAGAACTTGGCCCCCATTCCTCGGGTGGGGTGAGTAGCGCGGGCTTCGGCGTGGGCGCAGGATCCGGCCTCGGCGCCGCGGCGGCGAGAAGCAGAAACCGCCGTTTCGCCCGACCGTTCTCTTGGCGCTCTTCATTGGCGCGGGCTTTCTCAAACTCGAGACGCCGACGAGCGTGGGCCCTGCGACTTCCAAGCACCCCCAGCGCCAGCAACCAC
>JAHFDQ010000497.1 GCA_023248915.1 Archangiaceae bacterium
GGCGCCTGCGAGTGCCTCACGTCGGCTTGCGTTTCGGGCACGAGCGCCTCGTGCGGCTGCACGGACGGCGGCACCGGGCTGGCGGCGTGCAACGGGTTGGGCACCGGCTTCGGCGCGTGCAGTTGCTCGGGCGCCGGGTGCTACCCCGGCGGCCAGTTGGCCTGCGACTGCGGAGGAGGCTTGACCGGAGCGAAGACGTGCAACGGCGGAGGTAGCGCCTTCGGGTCCTGCCTCTGCTTCGACTGCTCGAACGGCCTCACCGCGGCAGGCCCTTTGCGCACTTCGCTCGTCGACGTCAGCTTCACCGGAGCCATCGTCAGCCCCACGCTCGTCCACAAGGAAGACGTGGACGTGGCCGAGGACGGCTGCATCGGCCTGGCCCGGTTCGACATCTCGTGGCCCGACTCGCGCGGCTGCTCGCTGACGCTCGAGTTCGGCGCCTTCGTCCCCGGGTACGGAGGGCTGCGCAGCGCCGTCTTCACGGCCGACTCGTTCTGCCCGGGCTTCCCCGACGTCGCGGAAGGCACCTACTACTCCGAGCCAGCCTACGGCCCGTGGTGGTACCAGGGCCCCACCCAGGTGCCCGGCCGCATGGTGGACCAGGCCTGCCTGCCCGGCACCACGCTTTCCTTCCCGAATCACGTCGTGAAGTTGGTGCGCCCCTCGGACAGCGCCGTCCTCACCATCAATCTCAAGGACCTGGTGCTCTACGGCAACCTGCCGAGCACGGGTGATTCGACCCTGTCCTGCGTGGGGGCGGTGGCGTGCTCTCCGGCCTTCCACGACAACGGGGCGACCTGGTGCGCCACCGGCTGCGCCGTGGGCCTACACGACGGCGGTGGCGGAGCCTGCGTGGCGCTGGGCTCGTGCTCGGCCGGGTTTCACGACGGCGGCGACGGCACCTGCCTGGCCACCGGGGACTGCGCCGGCGGCTTCCACAACAACGGCCTGGGAGTCTGCGTCGCCGCGGGCTGCGCGGGCGGGTACCACGACGGTGGTGACGGCAACTGCGTCGCCACCGGCACCTGCGCGGGCGGCTACCACGACGACGGCACCGGGCAGTGCGTTTACAGCGGCTGCGGGGGCCCGTACCACGACGGCGGCGACGGCGTCTGCGTGCTCGTCGGCACCTGCCGGCCGGGGTACCACGACGGCGGCGACGGGTCGTGCGTCGCGACCGGGAGCTGTAGCTGGGGTGGCTTCCACGACGACGGCGTCGGCAAATGCGTCCTGGCGGGCTGTGCGACGGCCTACCACTTCGGGGGCACCGGCATCTGTGTGCCAGCGGGCACCTGCGCGCCCACCTACGGAATCGACCCGATCGGCAACTGCACCCGGTGGTACACCGCCACCAGCAGCCTCATCATCCACAGCGGCGCCGCCACCACCGTGCTCCTGAACGGCAGGTTGATGGTGACCGGCCAGACCAACTCCAACGGGAATCTGGCCGAGCTCCTCGACCCGACCACCGGCGCTTGGGCGTACACCACCAACAACCTGACCGCCGGCCGGTTCGACGCGGCGCTCGTCACCCTCAACAACGGCAAGGCGCTGCTCACGGCCGGTCGGTCGAGCTCGACGTACAACGCAATCACCACCAACGAACTCTACGATCCGGTGCTCAACACCTGGTCGTCCGCCGCGCCCATGGTCCAGCGCCGCTACGACCATACGGCGACCGTCCTCGGCGACGGAAGGGTCCTGGTCGCGGGCGGGTACGACTCGTTCACCAGCCTGCCGCTCCGGTCGGCCGAGCTCTACAACCCCGTCACCAACACCTGGGCCGCCGCGGCGAGCATGATCGAGCTGCGCTACTGGCACAGCGCCATCCGCCTGCAGGACGGCCGGGTGCTCGTCTCTGGCGGCGACCAGCTTGCCGGGGCCGTGGTGAGTAGCGAAATCTACGACTCGAGCAGCAACACCTGGTCGGCGACCGGTTCGATGACCTACCCGCGCGCGGGCCATTCGTCGCTCCTGCTCTCGAGTGGGCGGGTGCTGGTCACCGGTGACTCGCACCTCGAGCTGTACGATCCGGTGACCACCGGGTGGATTACCGTCGCCAACCTCTACGCGACCCCCACCGCGATGGTGGCGCTCCCGAGCGGGAAGGTGCTCGTCGTCGAAGACACGACCTACGCCGAGCTGTGGAACCCGAGCACCTCGCAACTGACGGACGTGCCCTATACCAACGCCTACCACTACCAGGGTGCGGTCCTCTTCTACGCACCTGGACCGTCGAGGACCATCCTGTACGGGCCGAGCAATTCGACCGAGTACTACTTCGGCGGCGGCTGACCCGCGTCAGGCCCGTGAGGGCGTCCGGGGGAACGGCCGAGCAGCACGACAGGGATGCGCTCGAAGGCTGTCCCTGTACGCCGGGCGAGGCGCGGTGGCGAACGAGAGGCTCGAGGAGCGAAGCGGCCGGCTCCTGACGGCTCGAGTCACTTGGCCTCTCTCGGCCGTACCGTGCGGCGCGGGAACGGCCGGCCCTCAGGGAGCGATCCGCGCCATCTTCTTCGCTTCGTGAATCAGTGCCTCCGCGGCCGCTCCCATCGATTCAGCTGGTCCCGACAGCCATACCGCGCTCAGGTACATGCCCAGGCGTTCACCCAGCAGCAGCACCTCGGTCTCCGCCGCGCCGCCATCGGCCGCCGCCGTCCGCGGCTTCTCGGCCCGGGCAGCCTTCGCCAACTCCCTCAGGCGCTTCACGGCCGCAGGCGCCAGCACGCGGTCCGGCTCAAGGAGCAGCTTCTCTTGCGCGAACGCGCCTGGTCCCGCCGCCCGCGCTACGCTCATGCGCCCCGATTCGAGACCTATTTGCACACGCCACGGCGTCGTGCGAGGCCCCCCACCATGTGCGTAGATGCCCTGCCAGATGTGAATTCGCAGCTCCTCAGGCAGCCGCCATTCCGCCACGCTCTCTCCGGTGTTCGGAGCCACCGGACCGACCGGCGGGCTCTTCGACACCGTCGGATTCAGCCACCCGAAGAACGCTGGCTCGTGGTGCCGCACCAGCCAGGCGGTCACCACGTCCCACTCCGCCCAGCGCTCGTAGAAGCGCCGCGCGCCGGCCCTCTCGAAAGCAGCCACACCCGTCGAGTTCAGGATTCCCGATTCGACCTGCTCGCGCAGCAGGTACCACTCTTGCCACTCCTGTTTCGTGACCGTAGGGGGCCTCGCCTGCTGCCCCACCTCTTCGATCGCCTGGGCAAGCCGCTCGAAGCGGAGCTCGCCCTTGCCACCCACCCGCACGCGCCCCCAGAGCGAGCTCACGTGGTCGGGCGAGCCGCGCTCCTCCACTCGCCACCCCCAGGCATACACGACCCCGCTGCCGTCTGGCGGCCACGCTCCGGGCAGAATCGGCGTCTGCGTCGGCTGCCAGGCGATCATCCCCTTCGCTTCGGCCCGGTCCGTCTGCGCCCACTCCCGGTTGAGCAGCGCGCTGACCTTCGCTTCCAGGCCCGCCGTCGGCTGCGCCCCGGAAAGGACCGCGCATAGCGTGAGCTCGATCGCGCGTGAGGCGAACAAAGGCCCCTCTCGAAGGTTGGACGATTGCACGGAGGGGCGGGCCCGTCTACGCGCACGCAGCGTGAAGCAGTGACCTGTGCGCCACCCTCGACCCCTCGACGTTCGGGAATGGAACCAACGACGCGACCTCCGGCATTCAGGCGGCGCTCAACGCGTGCGCAGCGAACGGCGTCGTGCTTTTTCAGGCCGGGAAGTTCCAACTGAACGGCTCGTTCACCGTGCCCAGCCAGGTGATGCTTCGCGGGGCCGGGGCGCAGGGACGATTCTCGACGCGCACGGCACCGGCGCGGTGGTGAATTTCGGCTCGGGTTCCTGGCCCAACGCCTCCGCCTCGGTCGGCGTCACCTCGGGCGCGACCGCGGGGTCCACCTCGCTCACGCTGCGAGCTCGGCGGGCGTCACCGTCGGCAGCTACCTGCTCATCACCGAGCTGAATGATGCCACCTTCGTCTCCATCAACGGCGATGAGGGCGCTCGACTTCGCCGCCCCGGCCGGTGCGCCCGAGCCGCCAGCGCGCCACAGGTACTCGTGGGCGGAGTTGATGAAGCGGACGTTTCACACTCACGTTCTCGAGTGTGCGCGCTGCGGCGGGCGAATGCGCGTGACGGCGTTCGTCACCGACATCGGGCTGGCCCGGGAAGTCCTCGGACACCTGGGCTTGGGCAACGGGCCTCCGCCACTGGCCGCCGCGGCCGGACCTCCGCAGCTCTCCCTGGGGCAAGCCCCAGGGGCTTACGCATCTGCGCTAAGGGTTGCGATCGTCTACCCGGCCCGTAAGGCGCGCTCTCGGGCTCTTGGAAATCGAGCCGACGCGCTAGGCTTGCTCGACAGTGCGGTACCCGAATCAAAGGTTGCTGTGGGTCGCCACTTTCGCGTTGGTGGGGTCGGCGAACAGCTGTGTCGGTAATGCGGGACCTGGCGGCGGCTCCGATGGGGGAGTCGGCGACGGCGGCGCGAATGACGCGGGAGGCGGCGGAGCGGGTGACGCGGGCGGCGGTGGCGGCGGCGGTGGCTGCGGCGCTGCCGGCCCGTCACTCTACGTGCGGGCCGGA
>JAHFDQ010000129.1 GCA_023248915.1 Archangiaceae bacterium
CACGAACGTCGGCGCGCCCATGTTGTGGTCCATGCCGCCGGTCAGCACCGAGTCGAACGCGTGGTCGGCCAGCCCGGCCATCGCCGCGTCGAGCGCCGCCAGCGACGAGGCGCAGGCCGCGTCGGTGGTGTAGTTCGGGCCGCGCAGGTTCAGCACCGCCGCTACCCGGCCGGCCATGATGTTGGCGAGCTCGCCGGGCATCGAGTCTTCGGTGATCTCGGGCAGCCGGCGGGCGATCTCGCCCTTCCACTGCGCCAGCATCATGCCGCGCACCTTCTCAGGCAGCCGGCGGAACTCCTCGGTGCTCTCGAGCGCGTGGAAGTACTCGGGCGCGAACACCCGCAGCGCCGTCATGTAGTGCAACTCGCCGCCCATCGCGTTGCCGAGGATGACGCCGCTGCGGTCGAGGTCGATCGCCCGGTCGGGTACCCCGGCGTCCGCGAGCGCGCGCTGGGCCGCGGTGACCACCCACTTCTGGCCGTCGTCCATGGCGGTCGCCATGGTGGGCGGAATGCGGAACTTCACCGGGTCGAACCGGAACCCGCGCACCCAGCCGCCAATCTTCGAGTAGGTCTTCTCGGGAGCCTTGGGGTCGGCGTCATAGTAGTCGGCCGCCGCCCAGCGATCGTCGCGGACCTCGGAGATCGAGTCCTTGCCGTTGACCACGTTCCGCCAGAACGCCTCGGCGTCGAGCGCGTCGGGCAGCACCGCGCCGACACCGACCACCGCCACCGCCCGCTCGGCTGGATCTCGCTGAGAGCTGCTCATCGATGTGCCTCCACTGCTTGAATGCTTGATGCGAAGTGCAGGCTACGGCCGCGTCGCGTCCTGCTCGTTCACCGCGCGCGCTACCACGTCGAGGTCGGCCAAGAGGCCGCGCGCCGACAGGTTGATGGCGGGCAACCCGAGCGCCGCCTCGAGGTCGGGCGAGTCGCCGCCTTCGGTGCCGCGCACCCAGCGCAGCGCCTCGCCGGCGATGTCGAGCGCCGCCTCGCGGGCACAGACGCGGGACATGGCCTTGACCGCCGCCGGAGCGAAGAAGGGCTGGTAGTCGCCCCGGCCCCGGCCTGCCGCGAAGCGGGCGAAGTTGGCCGCCACCTCGGCGCGCATCATCATCTCGCCCAGCCGGAACAGCACGTGCTGGTGCCGGGTCAGCCGGTTCACCCGCGCGCGCTCGGTGGTCTCTTTCACCGCGCGCACCGCCAGCGCCGCGACGTCGGCGCCGACGTCCTTGTCCTCGCGGTGCAGCCGCTCGAGCTCTTGCGCCATCTTCTCGTAGAACTCGCCGCGGGACTGCAGGTGGGTGCGCCAGCGGTCGCGGGCGATGGTCCACTGCATGATCTCGCTGGTGCCCTCGTAGATGGTGGTGATGCGCACGTCGCGCCGAATCTTCTCGACCTCGTATTCCTTGGTGAAGCCGTAGCCGCCGTGCGCGCCCACCGCGGCGTCGGCGGCGGTGTTGCCGGCCTCGGTCGCATACAGCTTGGCGATGGCGCCCTCGGTCTGAAGCTCGGGCTCGCCGGCGTCGAGCCGCCGCGCGGTCTCTTCGATGTACGCCCGCGCCGCCTCGAGGCGGACCACGTTCGGGACGATCAGCTTGTGGGTGAAGGCCTGCTTCTCGGACAGCGTCGTGCCGGCCTGCACCCGCTCGCGCGAGTACCGAATCGCCTTCAGCGTCGCCGCCACCCCGGCGCCCAGGCCGAACGCCGCCACCATCAGGCGGGTGAAGCCGAACACCGACTGGGCGTGGATCAGCCCCTTGCCCTCGACTCCGCCGAGCAGATTCTCCGTCGGCACGAAGACGTCCTCGAAGGACACCGGCGTGGTGTTGGAAGAACGGATGCCGTGCTTGTTCTCGTGCTTGCCCGGCTTCAGGCCCGGGGTGCCGCCCTCGACCAGGAAGAACGTCGGCCCGTCGGGAGTGCCGGCCAGCACCGAGTAGAGCTGGGCCACGCCGCCGTTGGTGATGAACTGCTTCGACCCGTTGATCTTGTAGCCCTTCAGCACGCCGTCTTCGACGACTCGCTCGGCCTTGGTGCGGATGGCCGACAGCTCTGACCCGGCGAGCGGTTCGGTGACCGCGTAGGCGACGATCAGCCCCTCTTCGCCGATGCGCCGCATCCACTTCGCGCGCTGCGCGTCGGTGGCGCCGACCACGATGGGGTCCGTCCCCAGGAAGATGGCGAGGAAGGCCGTGGCCACGCCCAGGTCGATGCGCGCCATCTCTTCGCTCACCCGGTAGACGTCGTACGCCCCGCCCCCCAGGCCGCCGTGCTCGGTCGGGATGAAGAGCATCTGCAGGGCCACCTCGGGCCCCAAGAGGTGCTTGATGAGCGCCAGGGGAAACTCGTCCTTCTCGTCGAGCTCGAGCCGAACCTTGAACGGCAGGTGCTGCTTGGCGAAGTTGTCCAGCGTGCCCAGCAACATCTGCAGCGTCTCTTTGTCGAGACCGGCGTTCGTCATCGCTTCTCCGTCGTGGAACCGGGCTGCCGGCACCACGCCGGCCCCCTCGCCCAAGGGCGAAAATCGAGCGGCACCCTAGGCGATCACCCGCCGGGCGCACAAGCACCCACCCCGGGCCTCATGCGTCGCTAAGTACGCGCGGTGCGTAGGGATTTTCGCACTTGGACGCAGCGCCATAAGCATGACGCAGGCGGTCGGAAGGGCCTGTCAGCCGGGCTACTGAGCACGCCCTGTCGGCTACCAGACCCTGCAGGGCTTGGCCTCTAGCGGCGAACTCGGGCATACGGGTAGAGCCCTACGTTTGGCGCTTCCGGTCGGGTCCGCGCGCGAACCAACTCGGCGCCCCGCCGGCGAGGACATGGAGACGGCCCTGGCGCTCGGTTTTCGAGGCTCTGCCCGTTTCCATGCCGCACTTCGAATTTCGCCCTCTGGGGATTTCGCAGTCCGGCATGGAAACGGGCAGAGCCTTGAACTGGCCGCCCCACGCGCCCGCCACAAGCCCGTCTACGAGGGCTTGGCGAACGTCATCTTCGCCAGTTGCTCGTAGTAAGAGTACTTCATCCTCGCCTCGGCCTGGGCGGTCGCCAACAGCCCGCGGTACCGCTCGCCGTCGGCCTTCTCGACGATGCGGAACCGGTTCTCGCCCTTCATGTAGTCGGACAGCGGCCCTTCCGGCGGCGCCGAGTCGAGCTTCAGCGGGTTCTCGCCGCTGGCGAGCTTTCGCGGGTCGAACCGGAACAGCGGCCAGTACCCGGTCGAGACCGCCAATTCTTGCTGGTCGAGGCCGTGCTCGAGCTCGTACCCGTGCGCGATGCAGTGCGAGAAGGCGATGATGAGCGCCGGCCCTGGGAAGGCCTCGGCCTCGGTCAACGCCCTCAGCGTCTGGGCGTCCTTGGCTCCGAAGGCCACCCGCGCGACGTAGATGGTGCCGTACGTCATCGCGATCAGCCCCAGGTCCTTCTTGCCGATGTCCTTGCCGGCCACCGCGAACTTCGCCGAGGCCCCGCGCGGCGTGGCCTTCGACGCCTGGCCGCCGGTATTCGAGTAGACCTCGGTGTCGAGCACCAACATCTTCACGTTGCGACCCGACGCCAGCACGTGGTCGAGCCCGCCGTAGCCGATGTCGTACGCCCAGCCGTCGCCGCCGATGATCCACACGCTCTTCGGCACCAGGTAGTCGGCCAGGGTCTCCAGCCGCCGGGCCTCGGGCGACTTCACCGAGGCCAGCTTCACCTTCAGGGCCTCGACGCGCTTCCGCTGCGCGGCGATCGCCTTCTCGTCGGCGCCCTTCTCGTCGAGCAGTTCCTTCGCCAGCACGTCGCCGACGGCCCCGCCCAGCTTGTGCAAGAGCTCGTGCGCCTGCGCGACGTGCCGGTCGATGGCCAGCCGGTAACCCAGGCCGTACTCGGCGTTGTCCTCGAACAGCGAGTTCGCCCAGGCCGGGCCGCGTCCGTCGCGGTTCTTCGTGTACGGCGTGGTCGGCAGGTTGCCGCCGTAGATGGACGAGCAGCCGGTGGCGTTCGCGATCAAGAGCCGGTCGCCGATGAGCTGCGTCAAGAGCTTGATGTACGGCGTTTCGCCGCACCCCGAGCACGCGCCGGAGTACTCGAACAGGGGCTCGAGCAATTGCGACCCCTTCACGTCCTGGCGAACCACGGTGCGGTCGGCCTCGGGAAGATTCAGGAAGAAGTCGTAGTTCTTCCGTTCTTCGGCCAAGAGCGGCGCGGGGGGCACCATCGCCAGCGCGCGGCGCTTCGGGTCGGCCTTGTCCTTTCCCGGGCAGACTTCCATGCACAGGGTGCAGCCGGTGCAGTCTTCCGGAGCCACCTGCACGGTGTACTTCATGCTGGCGAACTCGCGGCCCTTGTAGTCGAACGCCTTGAAGGTCGGCGGCGCCTTGGCCGCGTCGGCCGCCGAGAACACCTTGGTGCGAATGGCCGCGTGCGGGCACACCAGCGCGCACTTGTCGCACTGAATGCACAACGACGGCTCGAGCACCGGAATCTCGAGCGCGATGTTGCGCTTTTCCCACTTCGCGGTGCCGGTGGGCCAGGTGCCGTCGGGCGGGAAGGCCGACACCGGCAACAGGTCGCCCTTGTTGGCGAGCATCACTGCCGTCACCTTCTTCACGAAGTCGGGCGCCTGGTCTGGGACGATGGGCGGCAGGCGACGGGTCGAGGTCGCCTTCGGCGGCACCTTCACCTCGTTCAGAAACTTCAGGGTCGCGTCGACCGCCTCGATGTTCTTCTTGACGACCTCTTCGCCCTTCTTGGCGTAGGTCTTCTTCACCGACTTGCGAATCTGGTTCAGCGCCTCTTCCCGGGGCAGCACGCCCGAGATGGCGAAGAAGCAGGTCTGCATGATGGTGTTGATGCGGTCGCCCATGCCGGTGGCGCCGGCCACCTGGTGCGCGTCGATGACGAACAGCTTCACCTTCTTCTCGACAACCGCTTCCTGCACCTCGCGCGGCAGCGTGTCCCACACCTTGTCGGCCGGGTGCTTGCTGTTGAGCAGCAGGGTGGCCCCGGGCGCCGCCGCCTCGAGCACGTCGTACTTGTCGAGGAACACCTGGTGGTGCACCGCGACGAAGCTGGCCCGCTTGATGAGGTAGGACGACCGAATCGGCTTCGGCCCGAACCGCAGGTGCGAGATGGTGACCGCCCCCGACTTCTTCGAGTCGTAGACGAAGTACCCCTGCGCGTAGTTTGGGGTTTCCTCGGCGATGATCTTCACCGAGTTCTTGTTGGCGCCCACCGTGCCGTCGGCGCCCAGCCCGTAGAACAGGCAGCGCACGACCGAGTCGGGTTCGATGTCGAGCTGAGTGTCGTAGGGCAGCGAGGTGTGCGTCACATCGTCGACGATGCCGACTACGTAGTGACGTCTCGGCGCGTCCTTGCCGAGGTCGTCGAACACCGCCTTCACCATCGCCGGGGTGAACTCCTTCGACGACAGGCCGAAGCGGCCGCCCACCACCTTCGGTTCCCTGGCGAAGGGCGAGGTGCCCGAATCGGTCGCCTCGCGCAACGCCGCCACCACGTCGAGGTACAGGGGGTCGCCGGGCGCGCCGGGTTCCTTGGTGCGGTCGAGCACCGCCAGGCGCTTGGTCGTCTTCGGCAGCGCCTTCAGGAAGGCGTCCACCGCGAAGGGCCGGTACAGGCGCACCTTCAACACGCCCACCTTCTCGCCCTTGGCGGCCATCCACTCCACCGCCTCGTGGGCCACTTCAGCTCCCGAGCCCATCAGCACCAGTACCCGCTCGGCCTCGGGGTGGCCGACGTAGTCGAACAGGTGGTAGCGGCGGCCGAGCCGCTCGCCGAAGAGGTCCATCACCT
This sequence comes from Archangiaceae bacterium, assembly GCA_023248915.1. GTDB lineage: Bacteria > Myxococcota > Myxococcia > Myxococcales > Myxococcaceae > JAHFDQ01. Next base: position 5,796 of record JAHFDQ010000129.1, read on the forward strand.
CTTGCACCTTGCCGGCGCAGGCGTTGTAGAACGGGTTGGCGGCCTCGCGCGCCTGGAAGAAGGTGTCGGGGTTCTGCGCCGCTCCGCGCAACACCGGGTGGTCCGGGCTCAGCGCGCGGCTGCGCAAGATGGCGACCAGCTCATCCGGCACCAGCGCCCTCAGGTCGTCGTCCGTCAGCAGCTCGATCTTCGCGACCTCGGCTGAAGTCCGGAAGCCGTCGAAGTAGTGCAGGAACGGCACCCGCGTGCGCAGCGTCGCGGCGTGGGCGACGAGCGCCAGATCGTGCGCTTCCTGCACCGACCCCGAGGCCAGCATCGCGAACCCCGTCTGGCGGCAGGCCATGACGTCCGAATGATCTCCGAAGATGGACAGGGCGTGGGTGGCGAGCGTGCGCGCCGACACGTGCATGCAGAACGGCAGCAGCTCGCCGGCGATCTTGTACATGTTGGGAATCATCAGGAGCAGCCCCTGCGACGCGGTGAACGTCGTGGTCAGCGCCCCCGCCTGCAACGCGCCGTGAACCGCGCCGGCGGCGCCTCCCTCGGACTGCATCTCGGTCACCTCGGGCACTTGGCCCCAGATGTTCCGCTTGCCGGCCGCCGACCACTCGTCGGACCACTCGCCCATCGTGGAGGAGGGCGTGATCGGGTAGATGGCGATGACTTCACTGGTGCGGTGGGCGACCGAGGCCGCGGCCTCGTTGCCGTCGAGGGTGACCATCTGCCGGGTGGACATCGCGCTCTCCTTGAGGAAGTGCCCCGCGCAATACCCCCTGGCTGCCACCCGCGCAACGCCGGAGTGCCGTAGACCGGACCCGCCGCCGGCGCGTTTCCCCTCCTTCCAACGTCGGAGGAATCTCCATGGACGCCGCCGCGGCGCAGTTGCCGCCTCTCTCCCACCTCTACCGACAGCACCGCATGCGGGCGCTGGCGGTCGCGCGAAGGATTTTGGGCGACGGCGACGAGGCCGAAGACGTCGTGCAGGACGTCTTCCTCAGGCTGTGCCAGCACCCGGCCAAGTTCCTCGGCCGCGCGGCGGTCACGACCTGGCTGCACCGAATCATGGTGAACAGCAGCATCAACTCGATGCGCTCGCGCCGCCGCCGGGGCCGGCTTGAGTCGTCGGCGGAAGGGCCGACCAACCCCGAGGAAGCCGCCATTCGAGAGGAGTTCCGGCGCCGCTTCCTGGCCGCGCTCGATGAGGTCAGCGATCAGCACCGCGACGTGTTGGTGCTTCGCGAGCTGCGCGGGCTGAGCTACCCGGAAATCTCGAGGGTGCTGGGAGTGCCCGAAGGAACGGTGAAGAGTTCGCTCAACCGCGGCCGGGCGCGCCTGCTCGCGGTGATGGACCGGCGGGGTTAGCCAGCCCTACCAGCTGGCGACGGCGTCGCCCTTCAGACTCGACGCGAGGTCCCACTGTTCGGCGTCGAACTGCACGCCGAGCAACTGCAGCCAGGGAGTGTTCGCCAGGGCGCGCGGCGAGTCGATGCGAACCACCTTGCCAGTCACGGTGACGCCGGTGGTGACGTCGTCGGTGCCGATGGCGAAGGTGACGCGCAGCGTCTCGCCGATCTTGAACTTGCTCGCGGCGCACAGGCAGACGCCACCCGGGCTCGCGTCTCGGCTGACGCCGACGCGGCCGGTGCGCTCGCCCGCGTCGATCGATACGGGAATGAAGACCTTGAGTCGCTCGTGACGGCGGGAATTCGGTCTGGAGCTCACGGGTGCACCTATTAGGAGATAGAGCGCAAGTATAGTCCCTCGGCCTTCAAGGCAAAAGCCGTCGGAACACTCCTGCTTCGGTCGTGACGATTGCGGTCGGCGGCGTCGTCGGCGCCACCGCGACGCTCCAGGCCACCGGCGCGGCACCGGTGAACCCGGTCAGCTCGGAGAAGGTTGTGCCGCCGGCGGCGTAAAAGGCTCCGCCCTGGGTCGCGACCACCAGGCCACCGCCCGGAGCGAACGCCAGTTGGTACACGAACTTGGCGAAGCCGATGAGGCCGTCGTCGTTGGGGGCGAAGGTGACCCCCTGGTCGGTGCTCTTCTTCACGCCCACCGAAGCGCCACGGCCCACCAGGTAGACGTCGCCGAGGGAATTCGAGTGAACCCCGTACGGCACCCAGGCCGCCTCGCTCCAAACTTCGGTGGGCTGCGCCGACGGGCCGGTCGACCGGGCGAGCGCGGGCGCGTTCGCCGGGTTCACTACGCCGGCAAACAGGTCGCCTCCAGTGCCCACCGCCAGCGGCGAGAAGCGGTAGGTCGAGCGCAAGACCAGCGATTGGCCCTGCACGGGGGTGGCCGAGAACGACTGACCGTTATCCGACGACACGAAGACGCCGGTCGCGACGGGGGTCGGCGCGGTGTCGCGGGCGCCCTGCCGCTGGTAGGCGTACAGGCGCCCGGGACTCGAGGCGTCGGTGGCGACCGCCGCCACGTTGCGGCCGAGGCCGGTGGCGCGGGTGAAGGTGCCGTCGCTCAGCTTCAGGGAAATGAGGCCCAGCGCCGGGCTGCGACCCTCGAACAGGTCCTCGTCAGAGGCCAACCAGACGTGATCGGCATCGGCCGGGTCGGCCGCCACGTCCGAGAACGAGATGGTGCCGACCCCCGCGGCAACGCGCGCCCACACCTTGCCGCCGTCGGTAGACCGGTAGAGCCCCGCCGCCGACATCAGCCACACCGAATCGCCCGAGGTGACGACGCGCCCGAGCAGCTCGTCCAGCCCGCTCGACGGGGCGAACGTCTTGCCGCCGTCGTTCGAGACGTAGGCGTTGCCCGTGGTGCCCACCACGACGACGTCCGCGGCGTCGACGAGGGGGACAACCGCCGTGACGCTGGGGTCGACCAGGCAGACTCCCACGTGCTCGAGCGCCGAAGAGGTCGCCCCGGCCAAGAGCCCCGCTTCCCGGCCGCCGACCCACAGCTTGCCGCCGGCGACCGTGGCGTCGTTGACGCCTCCGGCGATGGCGACCCGCGACCAGTTCGCGCCCGAGTCGAACGTCTCGAGGAGCTCGTCGTCGGACGTGCCGAGCAGCAGGTGGCCAGGCGAGGCCGCGTCGTTGCGGAGGAACTCGACGTTGGCCGTCGTCGCGTTTCCAAAGAGGGTCAGGCCGTTGGCGACCGGGGTGAATGTCGTGCCGGTGTCGGCGCTGGCGTAGAACTGCGCGCCGTCGGCGACGTAGACGGTGTCGCGGGCCTGGGTGTCGGCCGCCAGGGCCAGCACCGGGCCGCCGAGCAGCGGGTCTACGCCGCCCATCGCGGCGAGCGTCCAGGCGCCGCCGTCGTCGCGCCGGTACAGGCTGGCCGTGGCCGCCGTGGGGTTGATCGGGTCGCCGGCCAGGAGCGCGTATAGCCGCTCGGGGCTGCCCGCCGCCAGCGCCAGCGCCCGCACCCGGGCGAGGGAATGCAGCCCCTGGTTGTCGAGGGTGAAGCTGGCGCCCCCGTCGTTCGACACGTAGACGCCGTCGGTGGCCGCCCCCGAGATGGAAGCCACCGCCGCGTAGACGCGCTCTGTGCCCGGCACCGCCACCAGGGCGTTGACGCTCGCGCCCGGCACCCGGAGCACCGGTTGGTACGTCTGGCCCTGGTCCACCGACCGGTAGATGGCTCCCCCCCGGCCGGAGACCAGTCCGAAGCCGCGGCTGTAGCCGGTGCCCACCAGCACCGCGCCCGGCACCGACAGCGCGGCCGACACCCGGCCTCCGGAAGGGCCGGTCGGAGTCCACGTCGTCGTGGCGTCCTGGGCGGCCGTGACGGTATCGGTGCACGCTGGACTGTCCAGCGTGGGCGGCACGCATTCGGAACCGGTGCAGCCGGTCGAGCAGCCATCGCCGACGCACAGCTCGCCCGGCACGCCGACGCAGGTGCAGCCGGACAGGCCCAGCGCCAGCAACAGACTCGCCGTGAAATGGGCGCGCATAGGCGGCTACGGCATGACTGCGCTGGCCTGGTTCGACGGGCCGCTCTCGTTGCCGGCCGAGTCGTAGGCGGTCACGGCGAAGTACTTCGGGCCGGGTGTCAGCGCCGAGACCGCGTAGCCGACCGCGCCGGGATCTTGTACGTCGATGACCTGGTCCCACACTCCCGGCTGGCTGCCGACGTGCACCTTGTACCCGGCCAGATCGGTCAGCGGGGTGCCGTCGGTGTGGGTGACCGGCGGGTCCCACGCCAGGGTGGCGGTCTTCGAAGACAGCCCCTGGCGCGTGTGCACCTCGTCGAGCTTCCGAAGGTGAGGCACCTCGCGAGACAGGAAGAGTTCGATCCGGGCCTTGGCGGTGCGGTCGAGTTGGGCGCCGTACTGCTTGATGGACGTGCGAATCTCCTTCACGTCGGCGTCGGTCACGTGCTTCGCGGTGAAGGCCCGAATCAGGTCTTCCACCTCGCCCTTGGTGATGTGCCCGTCGGCCGCCACCTTGTCGAACCGGGTGGTGATGTCCGGCAGATCGCGCGGGTACATCACCTGCTTCGGGTCGCCCAGCACGCGCTTCGGCTCGAGGCGGGGGGGAGGCGAGAAGCCGTCGCCCTGGACCTGCGCCGGCGAGTTCCCCGCCTGAGGTTTCCAGCCCGTCTGCTGTTCGGGCGCGGGCGTCGGCGCGGCCTCAGGCTTCTTGCCGGTTTCGGGCGACTTCGGCGCTTCGATTCCACCTGCGCGGGAACGGGGAATTCGCGGCGACATTCGGCCTCCGGGCTCGAAGAAAAGCGCGCCCTACATAGCGCAGCGCCCGCTCGGTTGGAAGGCGCCGGCTACTCTTCGCCCTTCTGCCCGACGAACTGGTCGCCCTTGTCCCGGAACAGGACGTTGAAGCTGGTCAGCGAGCCGTAGCATCGCGTCACGTATTGCTGCATCTCGACCTTCTCGGCGTCCGAGAGCTTGGGGTGCGCGTTGAGCTTCTGCTCGAGCGTGCGCAACCGGTCGCGGACCATCACCACCTTGTGGAACAGCGCGTCGATGGGCAGTTCCTTGGCCTGCAGGTCTGCCTTGCCCGGCACGAGCTGAATCACCCCGCCTTCCCACTTGGCGGCCAGCGGCACGTCGACCTCTCCCGCGGCCTCGCGGAAGATCTCCATCAGCTCGTCTCGCGTCATGTTCAGCTCTCCTCCCAGATCGATGGGCGCAGGGCCATCGCGCGCCTTCTTGACGATGACCGGAGCAACCGACCGAGGCGCGCGAGCGACCGCCGCCACCGGCCTGGACGGGGCCGCCGCCACCCCCTTGGGCGCGAAGTGGTCGCAGATGGGGGCGCTCGGCGGAAACAGGCCCCGCTCTTCCTGAAGCCGGCAGGGGCCCACCCAGCCGCGGTGATCCACCGAATGGGGCCTCCACAGCTTGCAGTTGCCGCAGACCTCTTCGTCCGAACCGAACGAAGGCAGCGGCGGCGCAGAGGCCGATTCGTCGCTCATCGGACGGACTTTCTAGCCCAACCCGACCCTTCCGGGCGGCGAGTTGACCGGGTGAGCCTATTCCCTACATAATCGCGCGCCATGCCGGACCAGCCTGACGCCAGCGTTCGAACCTTCGAGAACCGCGTTGCCATTCCCCTCCAGCAGCCCGTGCCGGCGAAGCCGTCGCTCGTCCCCGAGGACGTGTGGCGGTCGTACCAGCAGGAGGTGGCCCGGTCGACCTTGAAAGAGGACGAGCTGGACTCGGCGGCCGAGCCCGGCGAGGGGCTGGAAGTGCTCGACGCGGACGCCGTCGAAGTCGGGCTGACGTCGACCACCACGGCCGATTCCGAAGTCGCCCTGTTCGCGCTCCAGAAGGTGGCGCTGTTCGACGGGCTGGACAACGAAACGCTCGAGATTCTCGTCCAAGAGGCCCGCCAGGGCGAGGTGGGGGCCGGCGAGTACCTGTTCCTCGAAGGCGACCCCGCCGAGTCGTTCTTCGTCATCATCGACGGCGCCCTCGAAATCCTCCGGCGACGCGACGACCGCGAGGTGGCGTTGCGGCACCTGGCCACCGGAGAAACAGTCGGCCTGTTCGGGCTGTTCTCGGGGCAGGTGCGCGCGGCGTGCGCCCGGGCCATCGGCGACGCGATGGTGCTCGAGATTCCGTCGGCGGCGCTGGCGAGGCTGCTCAAGGCCAGCACCGAGCTTCACGAACGGCTGCACGCCTTCTACCAGGAACGGCTGCTGGAGGGCTTCCTGGGCTCGTCGCGGCTCTTCTCGGACATCGACTCGATCGCGCGGGCTCGGATGATCGGCCGCTTCGCCGATCGGCATCTGCCCACAGGCGAGACGCTGGTGCGGCCCGGCGAGGTGTCGAACCTGGTCGCAATTCTCATCAGCGGCCGAATCGTGCTCGAGCACCCGGCCCGCGCCGGGCAGGATCCCAAGACTTTCGAGCTCTTCCCGGGCCAGTTCCTGGCCGTCACCAGCGCCTTCACCGGCGCGCCGTCGCGCATGCGGGTGTACGCGGCCGAAGAGACCAACGTCGCCATCATCGGCCACAAAGAGCTGTCCGAGCTGGTG
>JAHFDQ010000498.1 GCA_023248915.1 Archangiaceae bacterium
GCGCGTCGAGGTTGCGCAATTCGCCGTCGAATCGCACCTGGCTGGTGAACCAGAGTGACAGGGCGAGCACGGCCACCGTCGTGACCACCGCCAGGCCGGGCGGCAGCGCGAGCCGGGTCAGCCGGACGGCCGCGCCGCTCGAGCTCGGCCGAGTCTTGCCGAGCCTGGCGCACAAGGGCGGCATCAGCACCAGGGTCGCGAAGAGGGCGGCGGTGATGCCGGCCGCGGCGAACAGCGCCAGCTCGCGCAAGCCTGGGAAGCGCGAGGCGAACAGCGCGGCGAAGGCGGCCGCGGTGGTCGCCCAGCCCAGCCAGAGCGACGCCCAGACGTCGTCGAGCGCGGCATGGAGGCGGGTGAGGGAGTCTCCTTCGGGTTCGATCGTCGCCCGGTTGAGCAGGTGCAGCGGGTAGTCGACGGCGATTCCGATGAGGGCCGCCCCGAAGCCCAGCGACAGGCCGTGAATGCGCCCCTGGGTGGCGACCACCGCGGCGAGGCCCGCCAGGACTGCGACCCCGAGCGGCACCGAGGTGAGCGCGAGCAGCCTCAAAGACCGGAACCGCCAGAGGAAGACGATGAGCAGCCCGATGCCCGAGGAAACGAAATTCCCCACGACGTCCGACCGCACCGCACGGGCGCTCTCGGCGGCGAAGCGGGGGCCCCCGGTGACCGACAGGCGGGCGGGGCCGGCCGGGCCGGGCGGCAGGGCCTTCTCTTCTTCGGCCAACAGGTCGAGCAGCGCCTGCGAGGCGTTCACCGCCAGCCCCCCTTCCTTGGCGGTGGTGACCAGCAAGAGGTGGCGCAGGTCTTTCGAGAGCAGATGGCCGCGGTGGTAGGCGAGGTCTCCTCCTGTGCGGGACAGGCGCGAGAGGAGCTCTTCATCGAGCCCGAGCGGGTCGGCCAGCAGCTGCGACTTCAGTCCTACCGCCTGGGGCGAGGCGAGCTGCGCCTTCAGGTGCAGGAGGGACGCCGCGACCCGGGTGGGTTCGAGGTGGCGCTGCAGGTCGCCGGCGGGGTCTTCGAGCAGCGCCAGCCGGTGCGGCAGCAACACCCGACCCAGCGCCACCAGGTCGGCGGGGCTCGGGCCTTCGTAGACGTCCGCGAGCTTCCCTGAGTCGCGCAGGCGCTTTGCCAGGCGGCCGCCGGCGTCGGCGAGCTCGTCGGGGGAAGATCCCGGCACCTCGAGGTCCACCAGCAGGGTGTCGAGCGCGCCGAACTCCGCGAGCAATTGCGCGGCCTCGCGGGGCGACCCGGGGCCGCCCGGGAGCAGCGCGGCCATGTCCTGGTCGATGTGGACTCCGGCACTGAGAGCGGCGAGCCCGCAGACGACGGCGGCCACCGCGGCCAGCGTCAACGCCAGGCGCTGGGCCATGCCGCGGTGGAGCCGGTGCAGCGCCTTCGGTGCTCCCACCCGTCAGCCTCCGGACGAGATCTGATCTCGGAAGGAGATCTCGGTCTGGTCCTGCCCCGCCTCGACCAGCAGCACCTGCGCCAGCTCGAGCTTCGGCGTGAAGGTCAGCTCGATGCCCTGGATGACCTTGGACATCTCGGCCGCGCGGGGCTTCAAGGACACCGTGAGGGGCGTCTTATGGGTGACGGCCACCTCGTAGAACGGAGCGAGCTTGTCGAAATCGGCTTGGAGCACCGCCGCGATGCTCTCGAAGACCGCGCCCATGCCTGGTTCGGCCGAGAAGTCGAACGACTGGGTGGTGCCCAGCGCCGGGTAGCTCATCGTCGCCTTCTTGCCTTCGACCACCAGCTCGCTCTCGGCGGGCGCGTTGGTGTGCCAGACCAGCTTGCCACCGCGCGTCCACCGGAACGTCCCCCGGGTCACCATCGTGTCTTTGAGCGCGGCCCAGCGCCGCGTCTGGGTGAACACCGCCGACAGCGAGGCGGTGCCGGTGAGCTTCTTTCGCAGCGCCGTCAGCTCGGGGGCGGGATCGGGCGCCGCGGCCGGGGGCGCGGCGGTGAGGAAGGCGATGGCGAGGGCGAGCAGCTTCATCGGGTCACTTTCTCAAGCTGAACCTGGCAGAGCCTTCGGTGCACTTCACCTGCACATAGGTGACCGCGGCGTCGACCTCGGTTCCGTCCTGAGTGAACTTGCGCAGCATGATGCCGTCGCTGGAGCGGGCTTCGAGCGATGCGAGTTCGTACCGTCTGTTGTCGGGCAACCGCAGCTCGCACTTTGTCCAGTTGAACTCGCCCCCGTTGTACAGCGTCAGGCGCCGGAAAGGTCCCATCCCGCTGATGCCTCCCTGGCCGACGAGCACCGCCGTCGGGTCGGCAGGAGGGGGAGTGGGCGCAGGAGGGGGCGGACGCTCGGGCGCCGGTTCCGCGGGGATGGCGGTGACGGTGGGCTCGCGGCGGCGGGCAGATTTGTCGAAGAGGCCGAAGAGGTCACCCGCTCCCTTGAGCGACTTCCGGCCTCCCTCGACGTACAGGCGGGCCAGGTGCGGCATCACGTCCATGGCGACGCCGGTCGCGTAGAGCGGCCGCATGCCGTCGGTGGCCGGGCCCACTACCTGCACCGAGGCTCCCTTCGAGAGCCCTTCTTCCCCGCCGGCGCGGAGGTAGGCCTGCCCCCGGTCGAAGAAGACTTCATAGGCCTCACCCGCCGGCACCTGCTGCTTGGGCGTAGGCGGCGGTGGAGGTGTGACGGCTCGGCCCGGCGCGGGGGGACGCGGGGGAACAGGAGTAGGTCGAGCCGGTTCGGGAGGCGCGGGAGGGACGGGCGGTGCCACCGGTTCGACGCGGGCGGGCTCGGCGCGCGCGATCGGCTGCGGGGGTTCAGCGACTGGCGGCACCTCGGACTTTGGCGCGAGGACAGGTTCGGCGGCGGCGACCGGCGCGTCGGCCTTGCCCGCCACCAGGTCTCGGCCGAAGACGCCCGCGGCGACGCCTCCGCCGACGAGGACGACGGCGAGCACCACCAACCAGCCGCTGCGTCGCCACGCCGGCTGCGAGGCGGCCGTCTGGCCGGTCCACGGCACCTGAGGCTGCGCGGGCGGGCCGACCTGCGAGGGAGCCGGAGGGGCGGGGTAGGGCTGCGACACCGGAGCGGGAGCGGCACCGGCGGGAGGCTGAGCGACGGGCGAGCTCACCCTCGCGGGTTGAACCTGGGGAGCGGGCCCGGGGGGCGCCGGCGTCGCCGGGCGCAGCGAGGTGCCCGAGAAGCCCGAGATGGGCGTGCGGGGCTGGCTGGGGTCGCGAATGGCGGTGCCGTCGAGGCCAGCCGCGAGCTGGGAAGGCGTCGAGGGCTTCCTTCCCATCGTGGACAACCGGGAGATCAGCTTCCGCTGCGCGGCGAACTCCTCGGGGCACAGGCCGCGGACGTAGTTGCCCAGGTCTTCGGCCGAGATGGACGAGCCTTCCTTGACGAACTGCTCGTTCAGGGCGCGGGCGAAGTCGTCCGACCGGGAATAGCGCTCGGAAGGGTCCGCCGCCAGCGCGCGCAAGATGGCGCGGTCGACCGCCTCGGAGACGTCTTCGCGCAGTTCGCGCAGCGACGGCACCTTGGGGTTCATCATCATGCCGACCATCTCGCCCACGGTCTGGCCCTGGAAGAGCTGGCGGCCGGCGAGCAGTTCCCACAGGACGACGCCGCACGAGTAGATGTCGCTGCGGTGGTCGAGCCGCTCGCCGCGCGCCTGCTCGGGCGACATGTACCCGAGCTTGCCCATCACCGTCGCCGGCAGGGTGTGCTTGCTGCGCGCGGCGCTCTTGGCGAGGCCGAAGTCGATGACCTTGATCTCGCCTTCGTAGCTGACCATCGCGTTCTGTGGCGAGACGTCGCGGTGCACGATGCCGAGCGGCGCTCCGTCCGGCCCGGCCTTGCGGTGCGCGTAGCCCAGGGCCTCGGCCAGCTTCTGCCCGATGAAGAGCGCGATGGGCACCGGCACGGCCGACCCCAATTCGCGGGCGCGGTCCTCGACGCGGGCCAGGTCGACCCCGGCCACGTACTCGATGGCCATGTAGTAGGTGCTGTTGACCTCGCCCATGTCGTAGACCTGAGCGATGTTCGAGTGGGCCAACTGCACCAGCGTCTTCGCCTCGTGCTGGAAGCGGTCGACGAACTGCTTGTCCGTCGCCATCTGCGGCAGAATGGTTTTGACGATGCACAGCTTCTCGAACCCCGCCGCACCGGTCAGCTTCGCCAGGTGCACCTCGCCCATGCCGCCCTGGGCGAGCAGGTAGACCAGCTCGTATCGCCCGAAGGCCTGGGGGGTGGGGGCGACCGGTTCGTTCATCGGGGGCGGATACTACCGCTCGGCGGCCATTCGGAAAGCCCGGCGTCTGGCGTTGACGGGGAAGGCCGCTGGGCCAACAATCGCCGCGTGCGTCACCTCTGGTCGGTCTTCCTCTGGTCGTGGATTGTCCTCTGGGGCATCATCCTCTGCGTCATCGGGCTGGTGCTGTTCGTGCCGCTCAACCCCTGGGTCGACCCGCGGCGGCGCCTGTGGGACTTCATGGGGAAGATGTGGGGCAAGGGCGTCTTGTTCATGCTGCCCTTCATCGACGTCGACCTGGTCGGCACCGAGAACCTCGGCAAGGGGCCGTATCTCATCTGCCCCAA
>JAHFDQ010000130.1 GCA_023248915.1 Archangiaceae bacterium
CCACTGGCGGGGGTGCCTTCGACCACTGCTGGTAGTCGACGTCGGCCGCGAGCTCGAGCCGGCCCGAGAGCAGCTTCGTCGTCGCGCCCAGCACCACCGTGTTCGGCGAGTAGTGCATGACCCCTTCGACCGAGACGTCGATGGAACCGAACGTCCCCATGTTGACGCCGATGGGCATCGTGAAGTTCGTCTTGTGTTCCCCCCGCCAGGTGGCGAGCACCTGCGCGCCGTGAAACGGCCCGACGGCCAGTCCCACGACCGGCGACGCCTCGCCCGTCACTTCGCTGTCGAGCGTGCGGTCGACCACGTGGCCGGGGCCGGTGGTGCCGAGGTTGGCGGTGATGGTGGACACCCCTCCGTAGTTGGACAGCACCTGGGCGCCCGCTCCCAGCGACAGCCACTCGACCGGGCGCGCCGAGAGGCCGAGCACCAACTGCAGCCGCTCGGGAGGGCTGTCGTACCGGTAGAACGTCGGAGTGCTCTCGTCGAAGAGGCGCGAACGGAAGACGTGGCCCTTGGGAATGTAGGCCGCGACGCCGGCCGTCAACCGGCCGCGCAACACGCCCCCGACCGACACCGCGAACCCCGTGGTGATGCCGAGGTAGTCGGGCGGTAGCTGTGGGTCGACCGGAGTCTGCCAGGCCTGGGGTTCGGCCGTCGCCGTGGCGCCGACGAACGGCCGGGAGTAGGCGACGCCCAGCCCAAATGAGGCTTCGCGCAACAGCGCCGGATTGTAATACACCGCGCTGAAGTCCTTCGCGGAAGCGGCCTGGACGCCGCCCATCGCGAGGGAACGCGGGTTGAAGCCGTAGACGTCCATGGGCTGGGCCCGCGCGGCGGTCGCGGTCAGGAGGAAGAGGCAGGTGGCGAAGCGCTTCATCAAGTCCCCTCGGGCAGCTCGAGCGGCGGCACTCAAGCACACCTCGGCGCAGTGGGCGCACTGATGCGGGCGTTCGCCACCCGAACCACCGACTTCCTCGGGGACCGGCTCGGGGCGAGGCCGTGAACCTTCCCCTGGGCGACTTTCTGCCGCGCTGGCCTGGCTCGCCCTGGGAAGGGTGGTTCGTCATCGGCATCTGCCGCCGCGGCAGCTCGGTGCGGTGGACGAAGACGCACCTGTTCCGCAGCCGGCGAATGGGCGGGTTCCACCCAGTCTCGGCCGTCGAAGGCCTCACCGCCGAAGGTGAGCTGGTAGGGACGGTGGGCTTCGCCGACCGGATTGTCGAGGCGCGCGAACCGCTCGTTCCCGGAGACTTGCAGTCCGGCGACTCGGGGCTCGCGCTCACCGTCCCCGGCCGGTGGGACCTTCGCGGGGTGGAGAGTCGCTTCGAGCTCGGCTGGCGCGGGGGCACCCAACCTCTCGAGGTGAAGCTATCGGTGGAAGGGCGCGACGTCGTGCGCTGGGCCCGGTACGGCCCGCTCCTTCGCTACCTCGGAGTGCAGGGGCCCCTCGAGGGCATGGTGGGCGTCGGCCGGGCGGCGGCGCGGGTCGCGGGCCTCGGAGTGGTCGAGCACGCCTCGGGCGCGCGGGTGCCGTTCAACCCGGCGCGCGCCGTGCCCGGCCGCTGGCACTGGGACGTGCTCTCGTTCGAGCGCGACGAGACGTCCGGCGCCGACCTGTCGGGCGTCGGCCTGGCCAGCCTGACGCTGAGAACGAAAAGCCTGGGCGCGTACGAGCTGGGCTGTGGCGGCCGGCTGCCGGTGGAAACGGAAGGGAAGCTCTCGGCGCGGGTCGTCGAGTACCTGGGGGTGGCGAGCCTCGGCGACGGGCGCTCGTACCCGCTCCAGTGGCGGGGCCGGGCGAGCGCCGGAGCCGCCGAGCTGACCTACGAAGCGAGAATCTCGACGCCGCTGTCCGCCTGCACCCCCGGAGGAGGCTTCGTCGGCTTCGACTTCGAGGCCACGCTGAATGCCCCGGGAGCGGAACCGCGCCGCTACACCGGCAGCGGCTTCTGCGAGTGCGGCGGCCCACGCCACGCCAGCTCGTGGAAAGGCTAGGCGGCCTTCTTCCGGTCGCCCAGCTTCTTGGCGGGCACGCCACCCCAGACCTCGTTCGACCCCACCTTGGTGCCCTTGCCCAGCACCGCGCCGGCGGCGATGACGCTGCCGTCGCCAATCTCGACGCCGGGGAAGATGACCGCCATCAGCCCCACGGTGACGCGGGCCCCTATCTTCACCCGCTCGGTGACGAGCAGGCCCCGCTCGGCCGCGTGGGCCACCAGCGTCACGTCGCCGCCGATGACCGTGTCGTCGCCAATCTCAATCAGGTTCGAGTCGCCGATGACGGCGGTGTTGATTTGAACCCGCGCACCCAGCTTCATGCCCATCAGCCGGTGGAAGAGCGTGATGAACGGCGTCAAGCGGATGAAGTTGATGCAGGTGTAGCGGACCAGGAGGATGATCGCGTTGTAGCTCGCCCACTGAAACCCCTTGAACGAGAAGTACGAGAAGCGCCCGACCGGCGTGCCCGCGAAGGTGACGATTCGGAACGCCCCCGCCACGAAGATGACCGCGAGCGTGTAGAGGAAGTACGCGCCGAACAGCATGACGCCGAAGGCCGCGGCGCGGGGCAGCGGCGCCCAGCCCGCGGTGACGACGAAGCCCTTCCCGGCCAGGTACAGCCCGGGCGCGGCGGCCAGCCCTCCCAGGGCGGACAGCTCGACGTAGAGCACCAGGGTCATCAGCACCTGCACGGGCGTGGCCAGGCGGTGCAACAGCGGCAGGGGCTTGGGGCCGGGAGACGGTTCGGTCATGCCTGGCGAAGTAGCACTTCCCACCCTTGGCGTGCCACCGGAACAGCGGGCTCAGCTGCTCGCGGACGTGTAGCGGCCAATCGAGCGCAGCCACACCCGCCTGGCGAAGAACGCGAAGGCGGCGGCCCCCAGCACCGAGTAGACCAGGGTCGTGCCTTCCAGCTTCCCGAGCAGCGCCTCTGCCGGGTAGGTGGTCATCAGCGCCAGCGGCACCACGAAGGTGAAGACGAAGCGGAGCGCCCCGCGGAACACCGACGAGGGCCAGCGCGCGGCGTCGAAGATCGAGCTGAACAGGTAGGTGAGGTTGTCTACCTTCACCACGTAGAACGCCGCGCTCACGGTGAGAATCCAGAGCGAGTACAGCAAGACCGTCGCGGCCGCGAGCAAGAGCGCCGCCGAGGCCAGCCCGAAGAATGACGGCCCGTGGCCAATCTGGTGGAACGCGTAGCCGAGGATTCCCCCCGCCAGGGCGAGCGTGGTCACCCGCCACACCTCGAAGCGCGACACCGAGACGAGAAACTGGGCGTCGGCGGGCTTCAGCAGGATGAAGTCGAGCGTGCCCTTCCGGATGTGGTCCACCACCGCCTGCAGGCCCGGGTTGATGGCGCCGTCGAGCACCCCGTTCAAGAGCACGAACCAGCCGCTCACCAACAGCGCCTCGCCGAACGTCCAGCCGGCCAGGTGCTGGCGGTCGCGAAACACCACCAGCAGCGGAATCAGCGCGGTCGTCGCCCAGAAGATCGCGATGACGCCGTCGATGAAGAAGTCCGAACGGTACTGCGCCGCCAAGAGCGCCGACGCCCTGAGCTGAATCCACAGCAGGCGCAGGTAGCGGACGAGCACCGGCTAGCCTCCGTACGCTTGAAAGCGCCTCAGCCCGCGCTTCCACAGGACGGCGACGAGCACCGCCAGGGCGACGACCAGCACCCCCTCGCGCGCCAGCAGCGAGAACGCGGCCGCCCGGTCGTGCATCGACACCGCCAGTTCGACCGGCAGCCCAATCTGGTACCGGAAGGGCAGCCAGTCGACCACGCCCCGAAGCCACGGCGGGAAGAGCTGAATGGGGAAGAGGTAGCCGCTGAAGACGAAGAAGAGCACCAGGTAGACGTCCATCACCTTGATGCTGGACTGGATGAAGAGCGCCAGACACCCGATGGCGATGTTGGCCAGGAACGTGAGCAGCCAGCCGCCGACGACCGCTGCGCAGAAGGCGAGCCAGAGCACCGGGTCAACCGGAAACGGCGCCGCCCCGGTCACGAAGCCCGCCGCCACCACCACCGGCACGATGACGGTGAAGCGCATCGGGAGCGCCGACAGGTTCTCCGCGGCGTAACCGACGATGGGGTTGAGCGGCCGAAGCAGCTTCGTCGCCAGCGTCCCCGTCCGGACCTCGTAATTCATCTCCCACGCCGCCCAGCTCGCGGTGAGCTGCCGCACCACGAAGGTGACCAGGAAGTAGGCGATGAAGTCGGCGGACCCGAACCGGGCGCCTCCGGGGGCGAGCACGGGCTGGTCGCGCGCCACCGACGTCCAGAGGGCCAGCATCACGAACGGCATCGTGGTGGACAGCACCCACACGAACATCTCCGCGCGGTAGGCGATGGCCTCGGCGAAGCCGACCCTGAGCAGGGTGGGCGCCGCGCGCAGCGTGCCCCGGACGCTCACTCCCAGTCCCCTTCGCCCCCGCCCTCTTCGGACTCGCCGTCGGCCTGCCCCTCTTCCCGCGCGGCCCGGCTGCGGGCGAAGAGCTCGGACATCACCTCTTCGAGCGGGGGGTTCTCGACGGTGAGATCTTTCACCGGCAACGACGACAGCGCCCGGCTCACCGTCGCCGCCACCCGGTCCTGCGCCACCTGGAGCACCGCCTTGGCCGGCGCGAGCGACACCACCTGACCCAGCGGCTCGAGGTCGGCCCTGTCGACCGCCTTCGACAGGTGGAACACCACTCGCTTCTCGGGCCGCACCCGGCGGACCAGGTCGTCGAGGCCGCCGTCGTACGAGAGCTGGCCCTTGTCGATGACCACCACCCGGGGGCACAGCGCCGCCACGTCGTCCATGTAGTGGCTGGTGAGGATAAGGGTGGCGCCGTAGCGCTCGTTGTAGCGGCGGATGAAGTCGCGCATCACCGTCTGCATCGAGACGTCGAGCCCGATGGTCGGCTCGTCGAGGAAGAGCACCTTCGGCCGGTGGACGAGCGCCGCCGCCAGCTCGCACTTCATGCGCTCGCCGAGCGAGAGCTGGCGGGTCGGCTTGCCCAAGAGCTCGGCCAGCTCGAGCAGCTTTGTCAGCTCGGAGATTGTTTCTTTGAACTGCGCGCGCGGCACCTCGTAGATGGCGCGGTTCAGCTCGAACGTCTCGGACGGGGGCAGGTCCCAGAGCAGCTGCTGCTTCTGCCCCATCACCAGCATGATCTTCTTCAGGAACGCGTCCTCGCGCCGCTTGGGCACGTGGCCGTCCACCTGCACCTCGCCGCTGCTCGGGTGGAGCAGCCCGGCCAGCACCTTCAGGGTAGTGGTTTTTCCGGCGCCGTTCGGGCCGAGGAAACCAACTCGTTCTCCGGGGGCGATGTCGAAGGTGATGCCGTCGACCGCCTTCACCTCGGTGTAGCTGCGGCGGAAGAGCGCCGTGAGCGCCGCCTTCAGCCCTGGGGGCCGCTTCGAGACCCGGTAGTGTTTCTTCAGCCCCTTGACCGAAATCATCGCCGCGTGGATTAGCCCGAAGCGCCCCCGCGCGCGACCTCAACATTTGAGAATGGTCGGTTTGACTCGTCGCTCGGAGGCCCCCTAGGGTGCCGGCCCGTGTCGAGCTTCCGGCTCAGCTTTCTCGTCGTGGCTTTGGGTCTCAGCCTGACGGTGGCCGGGTGCCGGTGCGACAACCGACTCGTCGACACCTACCAGGCCGACGCGGGCGAACCCGAAGAGGTGGCGGTGCCTCCGGAAGTGTCGCCCGAGGTGCCGCCGAAGACGGCGTGCGCCGTGGGCTCGGTGTCGGGCAGGGTCTGCGCGCCGGACAAGCAAACCTGGGTCGGCGGAGCCCAGGTCACCCTCGACGGCCCAGACTGCAACGGAGAGGCGTACCACTCCGAGGCCGCCAGCCAGCCCGACGGCAGCTTCGAGCTCTCGAATATCCCGGCGGGCCACTGGACGGTGCACGCGACCCTGGGCGCGTTCAGCCAGGACTACCCGGTCGACGTGCTGGCCGGGCAGTCGGCGAAGATTCCCGACGACCAGCTCTGCGTCGCGCAGAAGACCACCAAGATTGCCGTGGTGACCGGCGCGGGCGACCGCATCGAGCAGCTGCTCGGCGGCCTCAACCTCCAGTACGACACCTTCCCCGGAGACGCCGCGAACTGGTCGGCCTCGGCCGTGCCGTTCCTGTCGGACCTGACCCGGTTGAAGGCGTACGACTTGGTGTTCATCGACTGCGCGGCCGCGAAGACTTCGGGGTCCAGCACCATCGACCTGGGCCCGAAGAGCGCCCAAATAAAGACCGCCCTGCACGACTACGTGCTGCAAGGGGGCTCGCTCTACGCGTCGGACTGGGCGTTGCTCTTCCCGGCCCTGGCGTTCCCGGGGAAGTTCGCCTTCAAGCTGACCTCGGGGACGGTCGCCAACCCGCTCGACGCCCGAAAGCTGCAGGGCTACGCGCCGCAGACCGTGACCGCCGGCGTCGCCAGCGCTGCGCTCGCCGCGTTCCTGGGCAAGCAGACCGTGGAAATCGCCTTCCCCCACCAGTCGGGGGTGAACTCGGCGCACTGGGGAGTCTTCACCTCGCCCGACCCGACGACCGAGGTGCTCATCCAGGCGCCGCAGGTGACTCTGTCCTCGACCAGCGACACCTCGTGCGCGACCTCGGGGGCGAACTTGAATCAGGTGCCCCTCGCCGTTCACATCAAGCTCACCGCGGCCGGAACGCGGGGCGGCAACGTCGTCTACACGTCATTCCACAACATCGCGCAGCCGACGAACGACGTCTCGCAGGTGCTCAAGTACATCGTCCTGCACCTGTAGCTGACGGCTTCCGGTCACGCCGAGCCAGTTTCGTCCACCCAAGCGGAGCCCCGTAGGTTCGTCACATCTGGAGACAAGAACCCGCAGGACATTCGATCGCTTGGCGCCCAGGCGCAAAGCGCAGTGCCTATCCCGAAAATCAGCCGCCGCCGTCGCGGCTAGCAATCACCGTCGACTCGCCGGTGCCCAGCTTCAGCAGCAGGCAGCTGCCGCCGTCGATCTCTTCAATCAGAGTAGATCCCTCGCGGCAGACGTTTCGACACCCATCCCGCTCCCAAACGTAGCTGCCACCATCGCGATCCCGTTGGCACTGGTAGCCGAGCATCCAAATCCGCTCGACCTCGGGCGCGACAGGTTCAATTACCGCGCAATCGCCACCGTCTCGTCCAATGCCTGAGAATTTTCGCGCGAGGCAACGGTACGAGCAGCCATCGTAATCCACGCTCCACGACTCACCACTCGTGCCGTCTTTGCACATCATCGTGAGAAACCAAACGTCTCGTGCGTGCTCGGTCGGAGGAGCGTACGCGCCCCCCGGCGTGGCCGCGGGCGCTGACCCTGCCTTGTGGCAACATGCGAAGCTCACGACAGCTGCGCATGCCAACGCAGATAGAAGCGCGAGGCGATCGGGGCTACGGACCGGCATATCCTGCGGGCGGCTGCGGCGCTTGTTCCTTCGGTGGGCACTTCTGCTCCTCTTTGCAGCCTGCACATATGTCTTCGATCATCGCTTTCCAGCAGTCGCCGGTCATCAGGGTTTCGCTCTGGAAGATTCTATCCTGCTCGAGGTACTTCGCACGTGCACAGTCCTGGCACTGCGTTCCGTTCGGGTTATCGAACCCGACGGTGCCCGGCGTTCGGATCCAGCGATAGCCCAATGCAGTCTGTGCGTATATCGCGCCCCGACTGACACCCCCGGCGTCGGAACACGGGAAGCGCCACGAGTACAAGCCAGTCGCATCCGTGTAGTTCACCGGATTGTTACGTGCATACGCGTAGACGGGAATGCTGAAGCCCATTCGGGCTTGCGCAGCAACGAAACGCGGACCCCCGGCCGCGCCTCCAAACATTCGCCCAAGCCATCCGCTGTTCAGCTCGTACACGCTGCCGGGCGTGCGGCCAGGCATCAGCATCGGCTCCGGCTCGAGGTACCGCGCCCAAGCGATACCGCCGAAGCCCACGATTGCGACTGCGAAGCCCGCAGCCTTGATGATCCTGAGCATCTTCATGCGGCGCTCCCCGTCACTGAGCTGACTTCGCGCGGTTGACCCGCTCCAGGTAGCGGGCGTTCGTTTCTTCGTCGGGTTCGCGCCAACCAAGGGCCTCCGCTTGGGCGCGCCAGGACTGACCCGCCTCGTCGAGTTGCACGAAGTAGGCTCGTTCGCTTGGAGGAATGGCCATTGGGCTTGCGTACCTGCTCTCGAATTTCTCCTGAATCATGCGGCCGTACGCGCTATGGATGTGGAGCATCGAGGTGACGTCACGCGGGGAGTGCTCCAACACCAACTTGCCAAGGGAGATGACGTCGTCGTACTGGCCCCGTTCCCGGTAGCTCTCCATGAGCGTATCGAGCATCACGATGACCGTTTCCTTCTTGCTCAGGGGCCGCAAGTAAATTCCGTTGGCCACCGCCTGGTCGGTCATCGGCATCTGGCTCCGGATCCACACATCGCTGGTGACTCCCGCACCGCTGGTCGCCTCCAGGTTGAAGTAGCGGTCCGTCTCGTCACGGTACTTCACGAAGACATGCTCGGGCGCTGCGGCGGCGGTCACATCGATGCCGAGCTTCTGCCCGAGGACAATAAACAGGAGCGGCATCGACACGCAGTTGCCCCTCTTCGTGGCGAGGTACGTCGGGAGCAGCTTGTTCTGGATGTCGTGACCCATCGGGTCGCCGTCCAGGTCGTATCGGAACGGCTGGTTGCTGTTCCAGGGCCCCGCCTCGTAAAGATGCCTTCTCAATGCGTCGACCTTGTCGCGGCTGGATGGGCTCCCGGGCAGGCGAGACCTGACCTCGGCCACCATGGCGTCAAGACGCCTAAGAGTGGCGCCCAAGTCGATTCGAGCTCGCGGGTGCGCCCGTGACGAGCGCAGCTACAAGGAGGCATGGCGCGAGTAACCGTTTCAAGGAATGGCCAGCAAAGCACGTTTCGAGGCCCTGCCGGCAGCCAAACGGGCGAGATGCTTGCAGAAATGCCAGCATCAGCCTCGGGCTACGATCGCGTCAGGTACTCCAGCACCGCCGGGCGGCGCCAGCGCCACCGAGGCCATGAAAGCGGCCAGGTGTCCCATCTCGTTCGGGTGGGGGTTGGCCGCCTCCTGTGCCTTCGTGTCCCCGCCCCCACCGCCTCCGTGCGTGCCAGCTTCACGTCCACCGGCAACTGCACCACGTACTCGTTGATGAGCCGGGCTCACTCCTCGCCCATCAACTCCGCTAAATCGTGCAGCATATTGTGGTCCGGCAGCCAGTCCGTCTCCGCTTAGCCGCACAGCGGGCTCGCTACCGGAGAGCCGCGAGGACTCGCTCCGCGCCAACAGGGACGCCGCGATGCCGGGCGCCCTGGTGCCGCAGCGAGAAGACCGCGGTCGTCGCGATTTCGCCGCCAGCCAGCGCCGGGCACCTCGCAGCCTTGGCCGCGAGCTCGGTACGAATCCGGGCGACATCGCGCTCGTCCGTGGAGAGCTTGACTTCGCCCACCAAGAATCGGCCGCGCTGCTCGGCGGACTCGGCGACGAGGTCCAGCTCGAGCGGCTTCCCGTCGAGGCCGGCGCCCCACCAGGACGCCGGCGAGGCCCACCGTTGGCCGTCAATCTCGAGGCGCGGCAAGGCGCTGCGCACCAGGTCTTCCCAGGCAGCGGCCAGGAAGCCCGGCCATGCGGCAGCGATCGCCTTCGCGACGCGGTCGACCTGCCGCGCCTCGAGCGCCGACCGGTTGGGGTCGACGAAGCGGAACCAGAAGCGAAAGAACGGATCGCGGACGACGTAGAAGCTGCGCTTGGAATCTCTCGGCGGCGTTCCGAACGGCGTGCGGCGTTCGACCAGCCCCAGGTCGACGAGCCGGGCCAGCGGCCGCGACAGCGACGTGGCGGGCACCCCCAGCCGCCCGCCAATCTCCGACAACCGGGCAGCGCCCGCGGCGATCAGCGCCAGCACCGACGCCGCACGCGCCACCTCCTGCACGTCGTCCAGGAGAATCCGGTCGGGTTCGCGGTGCAGCACCCCCAAAGGCTCGAGCACGAGCTGGCGCACGGCCTCGTCGCGCGAGGGGAAGTCGCGGGCGAGCTCCCAGTAGCGGGGGACTCCTCCCCAGGTCGCCCAGTGGCCGACGGCGCTGGCCGGGTCTCGTGCTCGAAGCGCCCGCTCGAGCCAACCCGCTCCCAGGGGCTCGAGCCGAAGAATCTCGCGAGCGCGCCCGTACAACGGCGCCGAGGCATCCAGGACCAGCCCGAACATCATCCGCTGCGACGACCCGCAGAGCACCAGGCCTCGCGGGCGTGCCTCGAATCGGTCGAGCAGCTTCTGCAGAATGCCCGGCAGCTCGGGAGAGCTCATGACCAGCGCGGGCAATTCGTCGAGCGCGAGCACGGCGCCCTCGGGGGAGTCTCGCCACCATCGCTCGAGGAGTGCTTCCCAGCTCGGGTAGGTCACCGCGTCGAAGCCGGGCAGCACTGCGGCGATCTCCCGCGTCAGCTCGGCGCGTTGGACGGCCGCGTCGCGTTGGTCGCCCACGTAGTAGACCGCCGGGCGGCGCTCGAGCGCGCGCTGCACCAGGCGGGACTTGCCCAGGCGGCGCCGCCCGTAGACGCAGACGAACCCCCCGACGTCGAGGGCGCTGGCGAGGCGGGCCTGTTCTTCCTGGCGGTCGAGGAAGGGAAGCACCTGACGATTATGTCACCAAAACATTATGTTTTAGAAACATAATCACCACCCGCGGCGCGTCACCAGGTACACGGCGAAGCTCCCCAGCCAGTGGCCGCCTTCATAATGCTCGCCGGTGACGGCCTCGAGGCCGGCGGCCCGGTGCGCGCGCGCGGCCCACTCGAGCGCCGGGCGCCGAGTGTCCTTGGGCGGGAGCGCCGAGGCGATTCCCTCGAGCATCCAGGCGCGGCTCAGGTTCAGCCCGTCCAGGTGGGCGAGCTTCGGGTCGGCCCGGTCGGTGACGACGACCGGCTCGAGCCAGGGTTTGCCCGCGGTCTCGGGCACCTGCGGCAGGAAGGTGCGCAGCCAGGCGGCGTACGCGTCGGGCGCCATCACCCGCCGCATCAGGTCGGCCTCGCCCAGGCAGGGCGAGAGGAAGTCCTGGCCCGACGGCTCGTACGCCAGCGGGCAGGCCCGGTCGCCGCCGTACAGCTCAGAGGCTCGGGCGGTGAAGAGCCGCGCCATCGCCAGGTCCCTGGCGGCGCGCGCCCAGTCGAGCACCAGGCCGAAGGCGAAGGCCGTCTGGTCGTGCTCGCCCACGCGGATGGGGCGCGACAGCTTAGGCACCCAGGCCGCGAGCCGGGCCGCCGCCGCCCGTTCGAGGGGCTCGAGCGTCGTCGCCCAGCGGCGCGCGTCGGGGTCGTCCCACTCGCGCAGTTCGGCCGCGAGCTGCAGCAGCCACGCCAGGCCGTAGGGGCGCTCGAAGCTCACCCGGCCCTCTGCGTTCAGGTACTTCACCTCGGCGGCGACGTTCTCGGCGGTGAGGCTCTTCGCCAGCGCGGCACGGGCCGTGGCCGCGAACGGCGCTTCCGGGGTGGTGCGCAGAAGGCGCGCCAACAGCCAGTGGCCGTGCACCGACGAGTGCCAGTCGTAGCAGCCGAAGAAGGCCGGGGTGAGCTGCCGCGGCGCCTTCACGTCGGCGTCGCCGTTCAGCACGTGGGCCAGCTTGTTGGGGTATTCCCTTTGCACGCAGGAAAGGGCCAGCCGGGCGAAGCGGGCGGTCGCTTCCGCGGGTAGGTCAGCCGGCCCGGCGGGCCCCGCTGCGAACGACCGGACCGGGCAGACCGCCACCAGGGCGAACCCGGCGAACGGCAGCCACCTCACGCCGCTACCACCTTCTCGGAGCCGCGACCTCGGGCGCCGGGGCGGGCGGCACCACCGCTTCCATCAGGCCCGCGGTCGTCAGTCTTCCCACCGCCCCGCGCACCTCGTCGCGGGTCGAACCGCACGACTCGAGCGCGCGAAAAATTTCGTCCAGGGTGCGCGGCCCCGACTGCACCTCGCCGAGGAACAGCCCGTCTCCGGGCTCGAGCGCGTACCGCGCCGCCCAGACTCCGCGCGCGGCGTCGAACGAGGCGCGGCCTTCCTCGGCGCGCGCGGCGACGATGAGCTCGCGATAGCTGGTTTCCGCCTCGATGCCCTTGTCCGACAGGGCGAACCGCTGCGACCTCGGCCAGCGCCTCCCCGGGGCCTTCTCGAAAATCCCGGTCACGCGGTCTCTGAACGGCGGGCCAACGGGCGGGCATCGGCCAAGGCGCTGCGCCAGGTG
>JAHFDQ010000499.1 GCA_023248915.1 Archangiaceae bacterium
AGCCCGTAGTCCCGCATCGCCTGGCGCATGAAGAACGGCACCTCGAGGTACTTGGCCAGCTCGAGGCACGCCCGGTTCGAGGTGCAGGTGCAGCTCGAGTCATCGGTCGCGTTGCACCCGGGCCGGCCGTTGCCCAGGTTGCCTTCAGGCGTCACCACCTGCACGCCGGGGTCGTACTTGATGCGGGGCTGGCCATTGGCGCCGAGCACCGGCAAGAGCCAATCGGGCTTGCCGTCGTTGTCGTAGTCGGGGCCGGGCGTCGTGTCGTAGGCCTGGCCCATCAGCTCGTTGGCGTACTCGAGCACCCGGGCGCCGATGCCCTTCAGCACCTTCTTGCCGAACAACGTCTCGCTGCCGAACGCCTGCGCCACGTAGATACGCCCGTCAGGGTTGTGGAACTCGACGCGGTTCGGGAAGCCGGGGTCGGTGTCGGCGCCGATTTCCCAGATGGACATGGAGTTAATCCAGCTCTGCTGCTGATTCTCGGGCAGGTACTGCAGCGTCCAGGCGATGAGGAACTTCTGCTGTTCCCAACCTACCTGCGACTCGAGCGCCACCGACTGCACTGGCTGGGTGCCGCACATCAGGCTCTGGTCGCTCGGGAAGCAGACCTGCGGCGACGCGCGCCACCACGACGTCCAGCCCAGGCCGGTCGACGGGAAGAGCGCCTTGTCCGTCAGCGGCGTGCCGGACGCGTTGCTGGCCACCCGCGGCCCCTTCAGCTCTTCGTCGCCGGTCAGGTTGGTCGACAGCCAACGCCGATACCCGTCGGGGAAGACGTCGGCCACCGACACCGAGCGGTACCGGGCGTCGAGGAAGTCGCGGCGGGACGAGCTGATGAAGTTGTCCACCGACTCGGTCATCAACATCGAGGTCCAGGCCTTGTCGTAGTACGAGCCCGAGTTGACGGTGTAGTCGGAGTTGTACTCGCCCTTGTTGCTGGCCAGCGCGTTCTCCAGTGGACGGCCGCCCACGGAGACGTTGCTGAAGTAGCCGGTCACGCCGTTGGGCACGTTCATCACCGCGATGCCGGGGTTGCCCGCCGTGTCGGCCACCGACATGAGAATGGGCTTGCCGGTCTGGCCGGGCCCCTGGGCGCTCAGGTAGTGCGGCCCCGACTCGGGCCGGGCCAACTGGCGCGAGAAGTGGTCGAAGCCCAGGCCCGAAGCGAGGATGTTGTCGTGGTAGCTCTCGTTGGCGATGTAGGGCCAGAGCGTCTCGAAGTCGTAACCCATGTCGGTGGCGAAGTCCCGGTAGACGTTCACCATCAGGCCGAGGCCCTTCGCGGCGTCGCGCAGCTTCTCGTTGTAGCGCGAGAGCGACCGCTGCGACGCGGCCCTGACGTTGAAGGTGACCCGGTTGCGCCGGTAGTTGTCGAAGATGTGGTTGACCTCTTGCTGGGTGATGAGGAACGCGAACAGCTCGTACGGGTCGGCCCCGTTGTCGTGCCGGTACACGCTCAGGTTGCCCAGGTCGGCCCAGCGGTCGGTGGCGAAGCCGTAGGGCACGCGCACGCGCAGGTCGGGGTCGATGGCGTGCGAGTCACCCGCGCCCGGCTCGGACCCGGTCGGGTCGCGCAACTGCGCCCATTGCACGTAGTCGACCGGCTGCTGCTTGCAGCGGCTGAACTTGCCGCCGACCGACACCATCATGCCGTCGAGCAACGGGCTCCAGGTGCCGTCGCGGTCGGCGTTCCAGCTCGCGGGCTGGAAGAGGTTGGGGTTGATGTCCTGGCAGTTGCCGATGAGGTCGAAGTTCTTCTGAAGCTGCGCGTAGTGAATCTGGGTCGAGCCGATGGTCGGCCGGAACCCGAGAATGCCGCCGAAGTTGTCGAGCTTGTCCAGCGTGCCGGCCGCGCGGTCGGTGCCGAGCTTGTAGCTGTCGTCGCCAAACACCGCCACCACGTCGCCGTAGAAGAACCGGGCGGCGGCGAAGTCGTAGGCGCCGATGCCGATGAGGTCCTGCGTCACCTCGCCCGGGTATTCCATGGTGGACGAGTTCATGAACATGCCGATGAGGTTCTTCCGCTCGTTGTCGGTGATGGGGTCGAAGTAGCGGGGCCCGACGCAGCTTCCGTCAGGGACCAGCTGGGTGCACTCGGACAGGTTGGTGCCGTTGTCGGTGCGAAGCTGCCAGTACTGCGGCCGGTAGTTGAAGGCGTCGGACGAGCTGACGAAGTTGTGCCGCAGGCCAATCGAGTGGCCCATCTCGTGCGCGATGACCGAGTAGTGCAGCCGCTGGGCCAGGTACTTGCGCATCTTCTCGGCGCGGGCGAGCTGGGTGGCCCTGTCCTGGGTCTTGTCGAACTGGCCGAACTTCTCTTCGAGCACGGTGGCCAGGTCGGCGATGCCGAGCGGCGCCGGCGCCTCGTTGAGCATGCAGGCGCCCCGTTCGGCGAGCGCCAGCTGCTGGCGGTTTCCAATTTCCTTGAGCAGCGCCGGGCTCGACCCGCGCAGCGGCGAGGCCAGGTTCATCACCTGCTCGGAGTTGGCCTGGCCCTTCAGGCCGGCGAAGGACTGCATCATCGGCGTGGTGAGCGCCGCCTCGGTGGCGGTGCCGATCGCGTGCTTGCGGCGGGCGTCGTAGATGGGCCGCATCGCGCTCGGGGCGTAGGCGTCGCCGCGCACCTGGGACAGCTCGTGGTTGACCTTCTGGAGCGCCGCCTTCAACTGCGGGTCTTTGAAGGCGGGGGCGTCGCGCAGCGCCTTCAGCTTGGGCGTGTCGACGTGAACGAAGTCGGCGACGAGGTTGTCCAGGTCGTCACTCGTCAACGAGCCGACCGCCCCGCCCTTGCTCGCCGCCTCGGCGGCCAGGGCCCAGTCGTGCACGTAGGTGCCCTCGGTGATGTCCTCGGTGGCCAACTCGCCCTTGATGTAGCGCGAGACGTCCACGTTCGACTGGCTGACCAGGTCGGTGACGTGCGTCCAGACGTTGATGCTGGCCGCGACCTTGTGGCCGTCGAGCGGGTCGACCGAGTCCACCATGATGCCCCAGGGCGACGGGCTCTGCGGTGAGGCGATGGAATTGACGAGGTGGAAGCGCAGGTCGCCCCGGCGCGCGTTCAGCGCCGCGTCGCAGGTGGCCACCAGGTCCTTGTTGTTCTGGGTGGCGCGGGCGTCGAAGCACATCGCCGCGGACACCTCGGGGGGCAGGCGCGGGCTGCCGCACGCGGTGTTGTCGCCCGACTCGACCGGGCTGTGGCACAGCACGATGGCGGGGGGCATCATGGCCACGGCGACGACGCCGGCCGAGTAGCCGCGGACCTGGCCCAGGTGTTCGGCCAAGTCATTGCAATTTCTATTCGGGTAGGCCCGGCCGTTGCGGCAGTCTTCGATTTCCGAAACCAGGGCGACCGCGTCGGCGTTCTCGTCCATCTGGCCGAAGTAGACGGGCCACTCGGACGCGCAGGTCGTCCCGCCGGTGCGCACGCACTCGGCGTAGCGCGAGCTCTGGATGGCGCTGCGCATCGCTACGTCCCATTCCAGGGTCGCGCGCGCCGACGGCTCGAAGTACTCGGGCTGCCCGCCGTTGCCGTAGTACCAGGGAATGGTGACGGCCATGCGGTCGCGGTATGGCAAGGTGCAGGCCTGGCGGAAGGTGTCGCAGTGAGAACCCCGGCCGACGGAAGCGCACTCGTCCTCAGTGCCGTCGTGGTCGAGGTCGCGGTGCGGGTCGGCCCCCGACGGCGTGGTGGTGGGGGTGAAGCAGGCCGTAGGGCCGGTCATCTTGTCGGGGTCGGCGTACACGTGGCTGCGGTTCCAGAGGTCGTACCGGTTGATGAAGCGGTGCCACTGGGTGTCGGTCATTCCGTAGTCGCGGGCGTAGCCGTACCGGTCGTTGGTGAAGGCGCCGTAGGCCTGGAAGCGGTTGCCGTCCCAGTCGGCAGGCTCGTAGTCGTAGGGCTTCACCTGGAGGAACGACTGGCGAATGGTCAGCTCGACCGGGCTGCACTGCGTCACCGGAGCACCACCGCCCGACATGTCGGGGCCAATCATGCAGGCCGGGAAGGACGAGATGTCCCACCCGAGCTGGGACAGGTCGATCATCTGCGGCTGGGCGAAGGCCTTGTTGGTGACGTCGAGGTACCCCGCCGGCGCGTCGAAGTGCGGCGCGTTCTCGTCGCCGGGGTCGGTGACGTTGTAGGCGAGGGGCTCGTACCGGACGCCGCCGTAGGCGCCAATCTGCGAGAGGGTGTCGAAGTCGTAGTTGTCGGTCGAGAGGTTCTTCGACCAGTCCACCCGGATGTACTGGCGCTCGTACCAGGGGCGGTCGACCATGTTCTCGTCGATGACGTTGGTCTGTTCACCGGTGCTGGGGTTGTAGTTGCGCTGGATGTCGAAGTGCTTCTCGATGGGGTAGGCGGCGACCACCACGCCGTCGTTGGTGGCCTTGCCCGTGCCCTTGCCGTCGGAGTTGGCGTTGCGATCGTAGGCGAGGCGGGCGACCAGCAGGTTTTCCTGGACGGTCCACTTCACCCGGGTGAGCGGCTGGGCGTAGGTCGAGGTGAACAGGCCGTCCTGCCCGGCGCCGTAGCCGACGTCCACC
>JAHFDQ010000500.1 GCA_023248915.1 Archangiaceae bacterium
GGGCCCGCCGGCATGGGCGTCGTCTTCACCGAGCTGACCTCGTACTCGCGGCAGCTCATCGAGCGAATCCTCGTTCGTCGCTAGGGGCCGTCAGGCGCGTGCCGATGCCCGCTCCTCCCGGCGCCCGCGAGCGACCGTTCGCCCGGTGGGTGGGCGCATTGGAAGCCGCGTGGCGCCCGCTCGCCGACACCCGCGGGGGGCGCTTCGCGTCGGACACGTTCCAGGCAGCGCGCGCCGTCGTCCAC
The DNA here is from genome assembly GCA_023248915.1 of Archangiaceae bacterium. GTDB lineage: Bacteria > Myxococcota > Myxococcia > Myxococcales > Myxococcaceae > JAHFDQ01. Next base: position 246 of record JAHFDQ010000500.1, read on the forward strand.
GGCTTTCGCGGCGAACACATCAACCTGCGCGCCGGCAACCTCACCTTCATCAGCATCTTCTCGCTGGTGCCGCTGCTCACGGTGGCCCTGGCCCTCTTGCACCTCTTGGGGCAGAAGTCGTTCCAGTCCCGGCTGACCCACTTCATCCAGGAATTGCTCGCCCCCGGCATTCAGGCCGAGTCGGCGGCGTTCCTCCAGAAGTCGATCAACTCGGCGGCCGCGAAGGCAGCGGGCGGCTTGTCGTTCCTGCTCTTGATGCTGTCGGCCGGCACGCTGCTCCGGCACCTCGACGCGTCGCTGAACGAGATCTGGGCGGTGACCAAGCGGCGGCCGCTGCTGGTCAGCATCCTGCTCTACGCGCTCTTGCTGCTGCTCGGGCCGGTTCTCATCGGCATCTCGCTGTCCGGGACGGCGGGGCTTCGCTCGTTGCTCGCCTACCTCGACGTGCCGTTCTCGAAGCAGGCGCTGGCGTTCGGGTCGGCCACGCTCTCGGTCGTGGTGTTCACGCTTCTGTACCAGTTCGCACCGCACGCCCCGGTGCGGTTCAGGTCGGCGCTGGCGGGAGCCTGGGTCGGCGGGCTCGGCTGGGAAGTCGCCAAGCACAGCTACGCGGAGGTCGCCCGCCTGGCGTTCGCCTACAACCCCGTGTACGGCTCGCTGAGCGCGATTCCGCTGTTCTTGATGTGGATTTACCTGAGCTGGTGGTTGGTGCTGTTCGGGGCCCGGTTGGCCTACGCGGTCGAGCACGCATCGTTCCGCGGCGAATTCATGGACCTCCTCGCGCATCCACGCGCCAAGGAAATTGTCGCCGCCCGCATCGCCCAGTTGACGGCGGCCGCGGTCGCGAGCGGGGCTCCGTCCCCGGGGTCGGCCGAGCTCGCCCGCCGCCTGCGAGCGCCCGAACAGATGGTGCGCGAGATCGCCGCGCTGCTCGAGAAAGCCGGCCTGCTCGTCGTCGAGAAAGGCGGCGGCTTCAAACCCGCCAAGAATCCGTCCGAGCTTTCGCTGGCAGACGTTTCGGCGGCGGTCGGCGGAGTCGCGAAACTGCTGCGAGGCCGAGGAATCGAGCCCAAAAGCTCAGAGTTCCAGGAGGTTGAGCGCTGGTTTTCCGAAGTGGACGACGCCAGCGTCGATCGGCTTCGGCAGGTTTCGTGGGCCAGCCTGGTGCCTCGCCCCGAGGAGAAACCAGCCGAAGTCCCCACGAAATCCGAGGCGCCCGCGGAACCGCCCGCGCCCACCCCGAGAAATGTTTAGGAGTATTGCGAGCTTGGCATACTCTCCGCCTTGCAACCGCGCGCGGTTCTGCTATCTTCAGGACGTTAAAGCGTCCTGATTTCGCGGGGTAACGGGTCTCTGGAGAGCCCATGCTCAAGTCAGACTTGATCAACGTTCTCGTCACGAAGCGCGGCGCTACGCAGAAACAGGCGGAAGCGACCGTGGAGACCATCTTCGAGGCGATGAAGGAAGCGCTCTGTCGAGGCGAGAACATCGAGATCCGCGGCCTCGGCGCTTTTCACGTCAAGAATTACCAGGGATATCAAGGTCGTAACCCGAAGACTGGACAGGTAATCCCCGTGAAGCCGAAGCGGGGCCTCCTCTTTCGAACGGGCAAAGAACTTCGCGACCGGCTGAATCGCCCGCCGGCGCAGACCGCGACCGGGACTGGGCAAGCGCCCGGCGGCACGAGCACCGGCTAACCGCTTCCCCTATCGGGTCGCCGCCGCGAGCCGGCCGATGGGCCTGACCTGAAGCTCGGCGTCGAGTTCTCCGTACGTCAACACCGCGACGTCGGGGAAGGCCCCTTCGCAGAGCCGCCGCAGCACCCGGCGAACGTCCGGGGACGCCAGCACTACCGCCTTGCCGTTGGTGACGATGCGGCGCACGCCCTCGAGAATCGACCTGGCGGCATCGGGTTCGACCGCCGAGCGCGGCCCAGCGTCGCGCAGCACCTCTTCCACCGCGGGGTCAACGAGGTAGGCGTACAGCGGGCCGTTCGGCGCATATTTGTGGCTCAGGTACCGGTGCAGCGCCTGCCGGCACCGCTCGGCCAGGGCGGCGGCGTCGCCCTCGGTGGAAGGCGACACCAACGCCTCGAGAATGGCGCGAACGTTGCGGATGCTCACCTCTTCCAGCGCCAACCTGCGCAGCACGTCGGTCATCAACGGCAGCGGTACCTTGCCCAGGGCTTCCTTCACCAGCGCCGGGGCTTGGGGTTCGAAGGCCGACAAGAGGGCCTGCACCTCCTGCACTCCGAGGAGCGACGAGGCGCGCCGCCGGAGCAGCCCCAGGAGGTGATCGGCCACGAGCTGGCGCGCGGTGCGCACTGGCACCTGAGCCGTCTCGAGGCGGGCGCGAACGCCGGCGTCGCAGCGGCTGATGGCGCGACCGGTCGAGGGCTCTTGCGCGGGCTGGGCGCCGACGTCGAGGAAGGCGAGCTCGGCCGGCGTGGCGAGGGCGTAGAGCATGTCGGGGTGCACCTGGCCGCGACCGCACGGCACCTCGTCGACCATGAAGGCGTAGTGGCCGGGCGGCAGGTACGTCGCGCCGGTGCGAACGCGAATGCCCGGCACCCGCACCCCGAGCTCGAGGAAGAGCTGGTCGCGCAGCCGGTCCAGGTCCGCCGAGATCAGCGCCCCGCCCTCCCCGGTGGCGAGCGCCGAGACGTCCGGGGCGAGGTCGAGGATGAGCGGCGAGACGCCGACCGCGACCTCGCGCTTCTGGGCCTCGGCGCCGGCGCCAGCCTCGGGGGCCACGGCAGCGGCGTTGTTCGCCGGAGCAACCCCGGCTGCCTTGGGCGCGACCCGGTACAGCCCATAGCCGGCACCGGCCGCGCAGAGCGCGAGCGCGACGAAGGTGAAGTGCGGCATGCCGGGCATCGCGCCGAGCGCCAGGCACAGCCCGCCGACGATGAAGAGCGCCTTGTACTGCCCAAAAAATTGGCTGCCGATGTCGCTGCCGAGCGACGCGTCGTCGGTGTCCGGGCTGACCCGGGTCACGACCAGGCCGGCCGCCACCGCGATGCAGAGGGACGGAATCTGCGACACCAGGCCGTCGCCGATGGAAATGAGCGCGTAGTTGGCCGCGGCCTCGCCGAGACTCAGGCCGTTCTGCAGCACCCCGATGACGGTGCCCCCCACCAGGTTCACCAGCACGATGACCAGGCCGGCGATGACGTCGCCCTTCACGAACTTCATCGCGCCGTCCATGGCCCCGAACATCTGCGACTCGCGCTCGAGCTGGCGGCGCCGCTGGCGGGCCTGGGCCTGGTCGATGGCGCCCGACCTAAGGTCGGCGTCGATGGACATCTGCTTGCCCGGCATCGCGTCGAGGGTGAAGCGCGCGGAAACCTCGGCGACGCGTTCGGCCCCCTTCGCGACCACCAGGAACTGCACCAGGGTGAGGATGGCGAAGACGACGCCGCCCACGACGTACTCGCCGCGAACGACGAATTCGCCGAAGGCCTGGATGATTTCCCCGGCCTGCCCCTCGGACAGCGCCAGGCGGGTCGACGAGACGTTCAGCGCCAGCCGGAACAGCGTGGTGATGAGCAGCAGCGTGGGGAATGAGGCCACCTTCAGCGCGTCGCGGGCGTACAGAGCCGCGACCAGCAGCGAGGCGGCGGCGGCCAGGTTCAACGCCAGCCCCACGTCGAGCAGCCAGGCCGGGAGCGGGACGATCATCGCCCCCAGAATCGCGGCCATCACCCCGGCCAGTACGACGTCGGAGTGGCTCTTGGCTCGTACCAACAGGGCGGCAACGCGGTTCACGGCGTCTCCTTTCGCGGACGGACGTCCGCGGGGCGGGTCTCGAGCGCAACCTTCAGGACGGCGGCGGCCGCGCGGTAGAGCTCTTCGGGAATCTCTTCCCCGACGTCGTAGTGAATGAGGCTGCGGGCGAGGGGAATGTCCCGAACCACTGGAATTCCCGAGCGGCTGGCCTCGCCCCTCAGCTTCAAGGCTTCCGCTTCCCGGGCCTTGGCCACGATATAGGGGGCGTCGCACTCGCCCTCGTCGTACCGGATTGCGACGGCGATGTGAGTGGGGTTCACCACGACGGCGGTAGCTTTGTGCACCCCCCGTGCCGGGCCCCCGGTGGCGAGCTGCCGGTGAATCGCCTTCCGCTTGTGCTTCTGCTGGGCGTCGCCTTCGGCGTCCTTGTGCTCCTTCTTGCACTCCTCGCGCGTCATCATCAGCGTCTTCAGGTGGCGGCGCCGGGCGAGCAAATAGTCGGCGAACCCGAGCCCAGCCGCGATGGCCGCGCAGCGCATCGCCAGGGCCGCCACGGCTTCGAGCGCCACC
>JAHFDQ010000501.1 GCA_023248915.1 Archangiaceae bacterium
GCCTGCCTGCCTCCGGCCGGGATGACTACGAATCACACCGACTGCGACGACACCCGCGGCGCGGTGCACCCGGGAGCCGTCGAGATCTGCAACGGCCTCGACGACGACTGCAACGGCCAGGTCGACGACGCCGTCGGCACCCTGACGTACTACCCCGACGCGGACGGCGACGGCTTCGGCGACTCGGCGGTGGCCGGCCAGCTTTCCTGCCAGCCGGTGGCGGGCAAGGTGGCCAACGCCGGCGACTGCGACGACACCCGGGCCGCGGTGCACCCGGGGGCGATCGAGCTCTGCAACGTCCTCGACGACGACTGCAACGGCCTGGTGGACGACGGCCCTGCCACCAACGACTACTACCCCGACGCCGACGGCGACGGGTACGGCTCGGCCTCGGTCGCTGCCCAAGCCTCCTGCGGCCCGGTGCCGGGCAAGGTGCCGAGCCATTCCGACTGCAACGACAGCGCGGCCGCGATTCACCCCGGCGCCGCCGAGGTGTGCGACGGCTACGACGACGATTGCAACTCGCAGGTGGACGAGGGCAACCCGGGCGGAGGCGCGGCCTGCGCCACCGGCCAGGCCGGCGTGTGCGCCCCCGGGACGACGACCTGCCAGGGCGGGGCGCTCGGCTGCCTGCGCAACGTCGGCCCCTCGGCCGAGCTCTGCGACGGGCTCGACAACGACTGCAACAACCAGATCGATGAGACCTTTGCCGACTTGGCGACCGGGTGCAGCGCGGGACAGGGCGTGTGCTTTCGCACCGGCGTCTTCGTCTGCCGTCCGGACCAGACCGCCACCGTGTGCGGCGCCACGGAAGGCCCGCCCACCGCGCTCGCCTGCGACGGCCTCGACAACAACTGCGACGGCGTGGTGGACGAGCCGGCCCTCGACGGCACGGCCGCCGTCACAACCGTCGTCTGGACCGATCTCGAGGTCTCGCCCTACTACTACTCAGCCACTTCCTGCGCCGGGGGCGTGAACGGCTCGGGCACCGACGCCTTGGCGGGAGGCGCGGTCGCCATGGCGGGAGGGCTGAGCGGCATCTCGGTGCAGCGCCTCGACGCCACCGGCGCGCCCGTGGGCAGCGCCACCTCGGTGGCGGGGTACACCTACACCGACGTCGCCATCGCCCAGGCCGAAGACGGGTACGTGATCGCCGGCATCTGGGCCTACGCGCCCGAGATCGACCTGTACTACGTGGACTCGACCGGGGCGGCCCGCGGCCTTCTGTATTCGCAGTTCCAGGCGGGGACCGGAAATTCCATCGACTCGTTGCGGGTGGTGCGCGGCAACGGCAAGCGGGTGGTGGTCCTCTGGCGCGAGGTGGTGACGGGGCCGACGCCCGCGACGCGCCTGCGCCTGGCCCGGGTCGAGCCCGCCTTCGACGGCACCAACTGGCAGCTTCGCAACCCCGGCGGAGTCGGCGCGCCCATCAACAGCGCTGCGATACCGGTGGCGGCCACGGTCAAGGCGGGGCTCGGCGCCGATTCCACCCACGTGGACTGGGCCCTGTCGCAGGCCTGTCCCTCGGCCGCGTCGCTGCGCACTCTCGGCGTCGCCTACCTGTCGTCGTCGGCCAGCCTGAACAGGTTCACGGTGAAGGAAGACGGTTCGGGCAAGTCGGTCGAGACGGTGGTGGCCACCGAGTCCGGCACGCGCACTCTGACCGAACCCGAGATCGCCTACTTCCGCTCGGGCGCGGCCGACGACTGGTTCATCGCCTACGTGACGCCCGACACCAGCAGCCCGGCCCAGGCCGACCTCGACTACTGGCTCACCACCGCGCCGTCCTGGCACTATGCGTACCTCCAATTTGGCACCCAGAACGGGGCCGACTCGATTCACCGGCCGCGCGCGTCGGTCACCTCGACCCGCATCTGGCTGACGGCGCTCCGGGCCGTGGCCGACCCGTCGGGGTTCGACGGGCAGGTCATGACGCGGACCATCGACTTCTTCGGCGACAAGGACCCGGCGGTCAGCACCGTGGAACAGTCGGCCACCCAGGGGGCCTGCGGCGCTGATCCTTGGTGTCGCCCAGGCAACAAGGACGGGCTGACCTGCTGGGCGGCGACAGGGAAGCTGTTCTACTCGGCCAGCGGCGCCACCCCGTCCGGGACGTTCGTCAGCGGGCTGTCCTGCCAGTAATTCAGCCGGCTTCTTGCGCCCTGGCGCGTGGTTCTGCTAGGTACCCGGGTCCGCTCCGGAGCCTCGGCCCCGGGGTGGGGTAGTCAAATACACACACGTCCCGTGCTGGACACAGGTGCTCTCGCGGGGGGAGTCCCTCGGTTGGGCCTCACCAACGAGAGCGAAAATCCAGCGGATCTCTAGCGGGCGTGGCGGATAGAACCTGAAAGGGCAGTCACACACCATGGATCAGCAAGAAACGCAGGCACAGGCGATGGCCGCCGCGAGCGGCATCACCATGAAGCAGCTCCTCGAGGCCGGAGTCCACTTCGGCCACCAGACCAAGCGCTGGAACCCCAAGATGAAGCCGTACATCTTCGGAGCGCGTAACGGCATCTACATCATCGACCTGCAGAAGACGGTCACGATGGCGCGCGCGGCGTTCCGGTTCGTCGCCGATGTGACTTCGCGCGGCGGCAGCGTGCTCTTCGTGGGCACCAAGAAGCAGGCGCAAGACACCATCATCGAAGAGGCCCGCCGGGCCAATCAGTTCTTCGTGACCAGCCGGTGGCTGGGCGGAACGCTGACCAACTTCAAGACGATCAAGGCCGGCATCGACCGCCTGAAGACGCTCGAGAAGATGGCCGAGGACGGCACCTTCGAGCGGTTGCCGAAGAAAGAGGTCGCCTCGCTCGAGCGCGAACGCAGCAAGCTCGAAAAGAACCTGGGCGGCGTCAAGGACCTGTCCCGCCTGCCGGGCTGTGTCTTCGTCATCGACCCGAAGAAGGAATACATCGCCGTGCACGAGGCCTCGCGCCTCGGCATTCCCGTCATCGGCATCGTCGACACCAACTGCGACCCCGAGGGCATCGACTTCGTCATTCCCGGCAACGACGACGCGATCCGGTCGATCAAGCTGTTCACCTCGAAGATCGCCGACGCCTGCCTCGAGGGCGCGGCCCGGTACAAGGCCTCTGGCGCCGCCGAGCGCGACCAGGCCGAAGAGCGCGGCGGCCGCGAGCGCGAAGATCGCCGCCCGATGCGCCGCGAGCGCGGCGAACGCCCCGGCTTCCGCAGCGAGCGGGTGGTCGAGCGCAAGGGCCCGATCGTCGAGGTGAAGGGTCAGCCCGCCGACGTGGAGAAGCCCGGCCCCGTCGAGATGGTGCCTCCGGACGTCGAAGAGAGCCCGAAGGCCGTCGCCGAGCCCGAGTAGTCCCGAAGTTCCAAACCCAGAAGGAGCGACACATGGCCGAGATCACCGCGGCGATGGTGAAGGACCTGCGCGAGAAGACCGGCGCCGGCATGATGGACTGCAAAAAGGCCCTGTCCGAGAACGGCGGCGATTTCGCCAAGGCCGAGGACTGGCTGCGCCTGAAGGGCATCAGCAAGGCCGCCTCGAAGGGGGCGCGCATCGCGGCCGAGGGGCTGGTCGCGGTGACGGTGGCTGCCGACGCGCGCACCGGCGTGGTGGTCGAGGTCAACAGCGAGACCGACTTCGTGGCCCGCAACCCCGACTTCAAGCGCCTGACCGAGCAGGTGGCCGAGCTGGTGGCGAAGGCGGGGCCGGCCGACGTGCCGGCCTTGTTGGCCAGCCCGATGAACGGCAAGACGGTGAAGGACGTCGTCACCGAGGCGGTGGCGAAGATCGGCGAGAACCTGTCGATTCGCCGCTTCTCGCGCTTCGTCGCCGAGGGGCCGTCGGTGATCGGCAGCTACCTGCACGGCGACGGCAAGCTGGGCGTGCTGGTCGAGCTCGGCGCGGGCAACGCGGCGGCGGCAGAAAACCCCGAGGTCCAGGCCCTGGCCCGGGAACTGGCGCTGCAGGTGGCGGGCGCCTTCTCGCAGTACGTCAGCCGCGACCAGGTTCCGGCCGACGTGCTCGCCCGCGAGCAAGACATCTTCAAGGAAGAGCTGCGCCAGGCGAAGAAGCCCGAAGCCATCTGGGAAAAGATTCTCACCGGCAAGCTCGAGAAGTACTTCGAGCAGATCTGCCTGGTCGACCAGCTCTGGGTGAAGGACGACAAGAAGAAGATGAAGGCGCTGATCGCCGAGACCTCGAAGAAGGTCGGCGCCGAGCTCACCGTGCGCCGCTTCGCGCGCCTGAAGGTGGGCGAGGGCATCGAGAAGAGGAAGGAAGACCTGGCCGCCGAAGTGGCCAAGACTCTTGGCTCGAGGTAACGCCTGCCCGGTACCCGGCAACTCGGCGCGAGAGTTGCCGACAATGGGTAGGTGAGGACGTCAGGGAAAGGGCCGGGCATCACTTTCCGGGCCCGGTCCGGGGCTGGCGCGGTGCGGCTGTCTTCGGGCCGTTCGCCGGGCCGGGCCATCCTCGAGATGCTCGACCCCTCAGGCCGGCTGTCCGAGGTTTCGCTCTGCGCCGACGAGCTGCAGATGCTGGCCGAGGCCCTCACGCGGGT
>JAHFDQ010000502.1 GCA_023248915.1 Archangiaceae bacterium
CCCGCGCCGATGTAGAGCACGAAGGCGTTTCGCACTTGGTGGGGCGACATCTCGGACACCAGGGGAGACCCGGCGCCGGCGACCACTCCCAGGTGGCCGAGCGCTTCGGTGTCGAGCCCGCCCGCGAAGAACTTGATGGCCGGAATGAGAATCAGGTACGAGAGCACGCCTCCGGCGAAAGTCACTCCGGCTACGCGCGGGCCGATGATGTAGCCGACGCCGAGGAGCTCGGGGCTGATTTCCGCCGCGATCGAGCCTCCCAGGTAGCCCTTGTACGAGACGATCTTCTTGGTGACCGGGTTCAGGGTCACCTTGTCGAGCAGCACCTCGATCGTCTCGCGCCAGAGGCGGAAGCCGGCGTAGGCCAGCTTGTAGACGGCCCCAACCGCGAAGCCGAGCACCACGGTGCGAGCGTTGGTGCCCCCCTGTTCGCCCACGATGAGGACGTCGGCGCAGGCCGTGCCCTCGGGGTAGGTCAGCTTGCCGTGTTCCTGGACGATCAGCCCGTGGCGCAACGGAATCATCATCAGGACGCCCAGGACTCCGCCGAGCGCCGCCACCAGGAAGGCGTGGGTCAGGTCAATGTCGTAGCCCATGAACAGGAGCGCCGGCAGCGCGGCCGCCACCCCGAAGGCCAGCGACTCGCCCGCGGAACCGGTTGTCTGCACGATGGTGTTCTCGAGGATGCTCGAGCGGCCCAGGGCCCGGAAGACCGCGATCGACAGCACCGCGATCGGAATCGAGGCCGACACCGTCATGCCGACCTTCACCGCCAGGTACACCGACGAGGCAGCGAAGACGACGCCCAGCACCGCCCCCAGCGCCATGGCGCGCACCGTCAGCTCGACCGGAGACTTGTCGGCCGTCACGTAGGGCGTGTAGTGCGCGGGACCGTGGCCGGTCTGAGCCGTGGGGGCGGTGTCGGGCAAGGTCGCGTCCTCCTGGGGAGGACGGGCGTTGTACCAGAACCGCGCGGCAGCGAGACCTTTGGAGCGGGCGATACGCTCGGACGCGGGTTGGCAGGTAGAGAGGGGGGGGCGCACCATTCCAGCGCCCCGGCCTGGCGCTCGCGCACGGCACTGCCCGGCTCGACGGAGTGCTCGCGACTTCGTCGGCCACCCCTCCGGCCTCAGGTTGCGGGCACCCATTTGAAACGACGAGATTTCGTCGATTCGGCACCCGCTCGAGGCACAAAGGCCCCATCAAATCGCGGGGTTGCGAACGGCATTTTGGAGGAAGTTCTTCGTTTCAGACGGCAGCGCTAGCGAATCGCGTCGCGCAGGCGCCGGCTCAACACCCTGATGATGCCGAGGGCGATCTCGGGCTTCTCGGCGAGAATCTCTTCGAAGTCCTCGCGCGAGATCTTCAACAGGTTGGTGTCCTGCACCGCGGTCACCGTCGCCGACCGGGGCGCCGCGTCGAGAATCGCCATCTCGCCGAAGCACTCCCGCTCGGCAAGCTCGGCGATCACCCGGTCCTGCTTGTGCACCCTCACCTTGCCGTCGAGCACCAGGTAGAGCGCGTCGCCCGCCTCGCCCTCGGCGAAGATCTCTTCGCCCTGCTCGCGCGCCTCTTCGGTCGAGATGAGCGCCACCTGCGCCAGGTCCTCCCCCGGTATCTGGGAGAACAGGTCGATCGACTTGAGGAAGAGGACCTTCTCGACGGTGGTGATCATCGGAGAGCGGCGCCAAGCCATAGCACAGGGGCCGGCCCCTTCCGAGATTCGCCGACACCGGCGCCCCGCGCCGGGCGATAGTGGGGCATGGACTACAAGCTGATTGGCGCCACTTTCTTCGCCGTGTTCCTCGCCGAGCTGGGGGACAAGACTCAGCTCGCGACGCTCGCCTTCGCCGCCGGGGGCCAGTCGCGACTGTCGGTCTTCGCCGGCTCGGCCCTGGCGCTGGTCTGCACCTCGGCGCTCGCCGTGGTCGGCGGCGAAGCGCTGGCGCGGACGGTGCCCCCGTTGTGGTTGAAGCGCGGCGCGGCCGTCATGTTCCTGGCCATCGGCGCCGGGTTGGCCTGGGCATCCGCCCGGCCGGCTGACTGATTCGCCCTCCCCGAGCGACGCGCCGCCTCAGAACTGTTCGAGCGAGCGCCGGGTGGTGATGAGCGCGGCCTGGCGGCGCACCACCGGAGCCTCGTCGGTCAGCCGGGCCTCGGCGATCGACTCGGCGCGGTCGGGGGCTGCCAGCGGCAGAGAGGTGAGCGCGATCTCCCGCACCACCGCGCTGGCGTCACCGCTGGCCGCCACCACCCAGTCGCCCGCGAGCGCGCACCGCGACTGCGCCGAGTACCAGAGCGCGCAGGCCCGAATCCACTCGTCCTGGTCGCGGCAGAGCGCGTGCAGCGTCTCGTCCCGCGTCAGCCTTGGCAAGAGCATCACCTCGGACACCAATCTCAGCCGCTCGGTGCGGGGCAGCTCGTCGAGCAACGGCAGGAACTTCGTCTTCAGCGACCGGTCGAGCAGGTTGTCGAGCAGCTCGACCGCGTTCGACCGGCGCCGGGGAGCGTCGGCCTGCGCCGCGCCGTGGATTCCGGCGTGGATGTGTTCCATCTCGGCGTCGGGGTAGATGACCGCGAGCAACAGGAAGATGCGGCTCTCGGTGCGCGAGACTTCCTCGGCCAGCGCCGACGCCAAGAGCGCCGCCGCCGCGCGGTCGCCCGATCTCGGCGCCTGGGCGAGCGGCGCCGCTGTCAGGCCGAGCGTCTCGGCGGCGTGCAGCACGTGGTAGGCGCGATCGAACTCCTTCTCGATCGCCGCCTGCACCGGCCGCAGCGACGCCCCCGCCAGCGGCTGGCCCCGGACCGAGCGGGCCAACGCGCGGTACAGGCGCGTCCGCAGCTCTTCGTCGGGTTCTTCCAGATGGCGCAAGATGGCCTGCACCGCCTCGGGCGTGCCCAGCCGGCCCAGCACCTTGGCGATGGCGCGTCGAATCTCGGGGTCCTCGATGCCGTTGCCCAGCACCTTGGTCAGCGTGGGCACGATGGACGAGCCGTAGGCCGTCAGGGCCGCGATCGCCTCGCGCGCCGTCTCGACCGACTGGGTCTTGTAGATGAGGGGAATGACGAACTCGGCGCTGCGCAGCCCGGCGGCGGCGTTGATCGCCTGCCGCCGCACCGACGGATCGGGGTCGTTCATCAACTGCAGCACCGGCTGGTAGAAGTTCGACACGCCGATCGCCCCCAGCACCTTGGCGGCGTGGGCGCGCATCACCGGTTCCTTGTGGTTGATGAGCGTCTTCAGCGCCTCGGCGGCCACCAGCACCCCGTCGAGCCCGCCGTACCGAATCATCCCGGTGACGGCCGAGGCGCGAATGGACGGGTCGGCGTCGGTCAAGAAGCCGCGAACACTGCGGACGGCCTTGTCCCGCCCGATGGCCGAGAAGGCGTCGATGGCCGCGGCGCGCACCCGGGCGTCGGGGTCGTCGAAGCGGCGAAAGATCGAGTTGGCGAAGCGCATCGACTGGCGGCGCGCGTAGTAGGCCAGCGAGGCGACCCGCACCTCGGGCACCGGGTGGTCGAGCAGCCCCTCGACGCGGTTGTCCAGCTCGACGTTCTGGAGGTGCGGCAACAGCTCGAGTGCGTTCAGCACCTCGCGCGAGTCGGCGCTCGCGAGGGCGCGCACCAACACCCCGTTGCTCGACCCGTCGAGCTCGCGGTGCCCGGTCGAATCGAGGTCGAGCCGCCGGTTCCGCAGGTTCTCCTGCAGCGACCGGATGTACTGGGACCTGAGCGAAGCAACCACCGCGAGCCAGGCGGCGGAGAGCCCAAGAGCCAGCCAGGCCAGCCGGTACGGGTCTCCGCCCAGCCACAGCCGGTAGCCCACCAGGGCCAACCCGCACACGCCGATCGCCACGGGCTTCACCACTCCGTCGATGAAGGCCTTCGCCGTCACCCGCGCCTGGGGAGCCACCGGCAGGTAGAGGATCTGGGTGGTGGCGTCGTTTACCGAGTAGCGGAAGAGCGTGTCGGCGCCCTTGGTCGCCGTGGCGGCCCAGAGGGCCGGAAAAACCACCAGGGCCAGGTTGCCGGTCAGCAACGACAGGGGGAGCAGCGCCAGAGACCCGATCACCCCGGCCCGGGACAAGAGCCGCCCCGTGCCGAAAAGTTGCAGCAAGAGCGCCAGCACCCCCACCACCGCGCTGACGCCGCCGAAGAAGGCCGCCAGGTCGTCGTGCGAGTAGTTGTTGGCGGCGATCACCTTGAACTGGAAGTCGACCAGCGTCGTGGTGAAGAAGGTGATGGCCGCCAGCGCCGCCACCGTGCGCAGGTGGCCCGACGAGAGCACCCGGGACATGCCTCCAGCGGTGCGGCGCGGCGCCGTCGCCCGGGCGCTCACCGCCTTGGCGAAGAGCCGCTGGCGGCCGAGCCGGCCCGCCGCGGCCGAGGCCAACCCGGTGCCGAAGAGCAGCACCGCGCAGACCAGCAACAGCGCGCTGGTGCCGAGGCTGGTCGAGATCTTGATGGCCGCGGCGCCGAAGAGCACGTTGGCCAGGGTGCCTCCGGCGCCGATCAGCCCGTAC
>JAHFDQ010000503.1 GCA_023248915.1 Archangiaceae bacterium
CCGCCTGCTCGTCCACTCGCGACGCGACCACGTTCGGCTCTCGCGCCGGCTCGGTCGCAGCAGACTTCGAAAGGGCTGCATCGGGCACCTCCGGGGCTGCGGCAACCACGGCGACCTCAGCGGTCCGGTCTGTCGACGCTTTCACCGCCGCGACTGCACCCTCGACCGAGATGACGACCCGATTGCCGTCGGCGTGCACGTCATATTGCGAGGCCTTGTCGAGCCCCAAGAGCAACCTCCCGACACTCGCACGTTCGTCCGTGAACTGTGACGCTACGACGCCGGCGACGGGGCCAGCGCCCTCATGATGGCCCTTGATGCCCGTTGCGTCGGCCGACGACAGGTCCACCACGAGCCGATCGGGGTTCGAGAGCCGAAACACCGTGAACGTCGGCGCGCGAGTGCCCGAGACGACGACCTGTGTGCCCGAGCCCGTCTGCACGATTCTCAGATCGCTCAGGCTGTTGAGCTCGGCCGCGGCGGCCGGTGGGCCGAGACAAGCAGCCAGCGCGATCACCAGCAGCGGTAGGTTTCGACTCATCGAAGCGCTCTCCCTCGTCATGATCTTCGGACTCATTCAGTAGCTCTTACCGGGGTTCAGCAAGTCCGGCATCGGTTGCAGCGCCTTGTCAGGCTTGACACACACCTTCACCGGGTTCGGGTTCGACTTACCGTCCGGTCCCTGCCAGTACTCGGTCACCACGACGCAATCTCGAAGTATCTGGGTGACCTTGCCGCCCTGCCGCCCTACCCGACTGTTGCGGTGAATCAGGTATCCGATGCCGGCCGAATCTTCGAACATCGCGAGCGGGTTGGCGTCGCCGCTGACTACGGCCACCAGCGCCAGCGACTCCAGGTCGAACTGGCAGAGCGGCTCGGTGCACTTGAGCTCGCCCTCGGGCGAGGTCGGCCCTTTGGTCTCGTCGGCTGACCGAAACGGGTCGCGCTTGCCCATCGGATTGTAGGCGTACTGGTACGCCTGGGCGGCGCCGCTACCGCCGTCGACCTGGATCGCGGTGGGCGCGGTCGAAGCGGCGACCGTAGGTTTGGCGGCGACCGCGGCGGGCGGGGCCGCGTCGTCGCCGCACGCAAACCACAGCGCGGCGCCGCCCGCCAAGACCAGCGGTGCCAATCTGAGAGAGGTTCTCTTCATTTCGGGGCCGCCGCCGGCTTGGACTTGGGATCGATGAAACGAAAGGTCGTCGCCAGGAACTCGGCCGACAGGACCACCTTCTCGTTGCTGATGACCGGGTCGGCGAGCCTGATGTTGTTGACGTTCACGATACGCCGCATGTTGGCGACTTCCTGAAAGAACATTGCGATCTCATGGTAGTTGCCCCTGACGCCCATTCGAATCGGAATCCGGGCGAAGAAGGTAGCCGAGGTTTCGGCCCCCGGTTCGACCCGCGCAATCTCGAGCCCCGCCTTCTTGCCGACGTCGTTGAGCTGCGCAAGGAGCTCGTCGATTTCCTTCTTGTCGGGCAGCTCGGTAAGCGCCTCCGCGAGCTTCTGCTCGAGCAGGTCCATCTCGCGGCGACGCTCGGTGAGATTCTGGGCGATCTCCTGCTTCTCGGCGAGCTGCTTGTCGAGCTGCCCCTGGGTCGCTTTCAGGCGCTCGACGTCTTCCTCGATGCCCTGAATCAGCAAGAAGAAATTCGCGGCAGTCAGCGCGATCACGGCCGCGACGATGCCGCCGAATTTGGCGGCCGGTGGCGCTTTCGCAATCTTGTCGATCAGTTGTTCCATGGCGTGCCCTAGCTAGATGGTGTAGTTCGCCGAAAGCTGAATCTCGAAGAAGACCCTCTTCGACGAAGTGGGCCCCGTGAGGCCGGACGTCGAGGTCTGCTTGAGTTCGATTCCCGAAAAAAACTGCCCGATCTCTGAGCCCGTGAACTCGTCGATCACTCCTTCACCCGCGAGGAGTTCGACCCGGGTGACCTTCGAGTCGCGCTTGCGCTCGACCATTCGGCCCAGACCCTTTGGCGTCCAAACGATGTTGGATAGCGACCTCATGAATTCGGACACGTCGTCGAGGCTGAGCGCGACGCCCCTGATCACGACCGCGTTGGCCTGTTCGGTGAAGTCCTTCAGCCAAACCTTCTTCGGAGTCGCCGTCGCCAGGGCGTCAAGCATGCGCACCGGGCCCGCCCGTCCCTTGCGCAAGTCGGTGAGGACCTTCAGCTTGTCCTCGACCTCTCGGTGCCTCTTGTTGATGTTGTTGACCTCGCCGATGACCTTCTCCAGCTCGGCGATGCGACGCTGGGTCTCACTCACCTGAGTCTGCCTGCGCACCCGTTCCGACTCGCGGCCATCGTACCAGAGGTAGTTGACGGTGCCGGCCAGTCCGAGCACGACGCCGAACAGGACCAGCACCTGCCGGCCGAGCTCGCGTTTCTTCACCTGCCGTACCGGCAGCAGGTTGATGCGAATCATCATCATCGCCACGTTCGCGTCCTTCCCTTCTCGTCGACTTCGGCGCGGTCCCTGCCGCTCACCCGATCTTGTCCCCGGCCTTGCGCAGCGCGAGCCCCACCGCCACCGCCGCCATCGGCGCCACGTCGAGAATGAATGCCGGGTCGAACTTCCGGTTGTCGATTTCGATGTTCTTGAAGGGGTTCAGAATCTCGACCGGCACGCCCACCCGGGTCTCGATGGTCTTGAACAGCGCCGGAATCTTGGCGGTGCCCCCCGACAGGAACACCTTCGAAAACGTCGCGTCGGCGGCCGTGCCCGCGTAGAAGTCGAGCGACCGCTGAATTTCGCCGGCGACCTGTTCGGCCACCGTGCCCATGACACGCTCGACCTCCTGGGGCACCACGGCGTCCGAGTCGCTGCGGCCTCCGCCGATCTTCAGCGCTTCGGCCTCTTCGTACGAGACGTTGAGCTGCTTCTGAATTTCCTCGGTGAACTGGTTGCCGCCGATCGTCACGTCGCGCGTGAACACCGTCATGCCGTTGGCGATGATGTTGATGTTCACCACCGACGCCCCGGCGTTGATCAGCACGATCGACTCGTTGGCGGGCACTTCGTAGTTGGCCGAGAAGGTGTTCTGAACCGCGAAGGCGTCGACGTCGACGACCGCGGGCTGCAGGCCGGCCTCGGACACGACGGTCGTGTAGTCGTTGATCATGTCCTTCTTCGCGGCGACGAGCAGCACGTCCATCTGCCCCGTCGCGTCGTTGGCGTCGGGGTTCAGGATCTGGGTGTCGATGTTGACGTCCTTGACGTCGAAGGGAATGTACTGCTCGGCTTCCCACTGAATCGATTCCTCGAGCTCTTCCTGGGTCATGCGCGGCATCGAGATCTTCTTGATGATGACCGAGTGGCCGGACACCCCGATCGCCACCTCGCGCTGCTTGACCTTCAGCTCGGCGACGAGCTCTTGCATCGCCTGCACGATGGCCGTCGAGTTCATCAGCGCGCCGTCGACGATGGCCTCGGGAGGCAGCGGCTTCATGCCGAAGCTCTGGAGCGCGTAGCCGATCTGGCCCCTGCGACGCAGCTCTTTCAGCTGGATCATCTTGATCCCGGTCGAGCCGATGTCGAGCCCTACCGCGAGTCTTCCCTTGGCCATCCGCGTCTCCTCGCCAAACTTCCCTGAGCGTACCGCCCCACAGGTCACCACTAAAGAAAACGGCTATTCAGCCCCCGGGCCGGGTCGCTCTTCGCCCGCTCCCACTCCGTTGAACACCTTCTCGCGGTCCGACACCTTCAGCCCCAGCGCGAGGATGATCTTCCGCTTCGTGTCGAGCCGGCAGTCGGCTCCCCGCTCGACCCGGTCGATGGTCAGCACCGAGACCCCTGCCCTTCGGGCCAGCTCGGCTTTCGATAGTAGACGTTCTTCGCGCAGTTGCTGCACGTTGTTCGGCTTGTCTTCCGGCATGCCCGTCTCCGCCATGATGTCGGGAAGCGAGGTCAGATTCTCTGCCGGCGAGAGGGCCGAGTCAAATCTAGTGATCCGTCAATTTCATATAAATTATATGTAATTGATGTCTAATTATACCAGCAGTTGGGGTGGTTTCTTTGCCCACCACTGGCTTCTGGGGTCCGATGACGCCGTCACTGGCCCTCGGCGTCGGGGTCGATGCCGTAATCCTTGATCTTGTACAAGAGCGCGCGGTGGCTGATCTCGAGCAGTTCGGCGGCGCGGGTGCGGTTTCCGCGGGTTCGGCGAAGGGCGGCGCGAATGAAGGTCTCTTCGAGCTCGTGCATCGCGCGCTTGAGCGACAAGTTCGAGGCGTCGGGCGCCGGCACCACTGGCCCGCCCGTCGGCGCCGACCGTGTTTCGGCACCGCGCGCCCACAGCTTCTCGGGCAGGCCGTCGGGCACGATGTCCGGGCCGTCGGCCAAGAGCACGGCCCGCTCGATCGCGTTCTCGAGCTCGCGCACGTTGCCGGGCCAGGCGTAGCCCGTCAAGAGCGCCTCGGCCTCGGGCGTGCACCCGCGCACCGGGGGCTCGCGGTTCAGCTCGTGGTTGAACCGGGCGATGAACGAGGTCGCCAGGAGCATGAC
>JAHFDQ010000504.1 GCA_023248915.1 Archangiaceae bacterium
CAGCCCACGCCGCCGCCCCGGTGCAACAGCTCGTGCGGCGCCATCAGGGCGTCGCCGACGAAGACGAGCTTGTAGTGGGGGCCGCACTCGGCCACCAGCTCGTGCACCGAGATGCCCTCGCGCAGGTCGGCGCCCTTGTAGAGCCGGCCGTAGACGCAGTTGTGGAAGTAGTAGGTGCGAAGCTCTTTGAAGTGGGTGGCCTTGCTGGCCGCCGAGAACAGGCGCGACACCAGCGCGGAGTAGGGGTCCATCGACCCGCCCACGTCCATGCAGAGGACGACGCGGGTGCTCGGCCGGCGCGGAGGGCGGGTAACGATCTCCAGCTCGCCGGCATTCTTCGACGTCGCGTCGATGGTGCCTTCCAGGTCGAGCTCGTCGGGAGCGCCCTCGCGCGCGAAGGCGCGAAGCTTGCGCAGCGCGACCGAGATCTGCCGCACGTCGAGCACCAGATCGCCGCGGTAGTCGCGGAACTTTCGCGCCTCGGCGACCTTCAAGGCGCGCCGGTTGCCGCCCGGCCCGCCGACGCGGATGCCGTCGCGCCCGTACCCAGAGTGGCCGAAGGGCGAAGTGCCGCCGGTGCCAATCCACTTGTTGCCGCCGTCGTGCCGTTCGGTCTGCTCGTTCAGCCGGTCGCGGAACAGCTTCTCGAGATCTTCCCAGTCGTACTTCTCGAGCAGGGCCAGCTCTTCAGGAGTCAGCCCGGCCCGCCGCTGCCGGGCCTCGGCCAGCCAGTCGAGCAGGTCGCGGGTGAGGGCGAGCCCGGCTTCCTCGGCGCCCTTGAAGTGCTTGGCGAAGGCCTGGTCGAAGGCGTCCAGGTGCGCTTCGGAGTGGATGAGCAGCGACCTGGCGACGAAGTAGAACCCGTCGAGCGAGCTGTCGTGCAGCCCGTGGCCGAGCGCGCCCGCCAGGGCGATGGCTTCGTGCGCGCCGACCGGCACCTTGCGCCGTCGCAGCTCGTCGAGGAAGCCGAGGAACATGCCCTACGCCCGGGAACGGCGAGCGCCCCCGGCGCTCTCGGCGAAGGCCAAGAGGTCCTGCTCGCGCTTCAGCAGGGCCCCCAGGAAGGGCAGGTGCTCGTCCAGCTTGAGGCTGCGCAGGCCGGCACTGCGCAGGACGGCAATCCAGTCGATCAGCTCGCTAGTCGACGGTCGCTTGCGCAGGCGGGTGAAGCCGCGCAGCTCGTAGAAGATCTCGATCGCCTGCGCGGCCAGCCGTTCGTCCAGGTCGGGGTGGTGCACCGCGACGATGCGCTTCATCAATTCCGCGTCGGGAAACTCGATGAAGTGGAACACGCACCGGCGCAGGAAGGCGTCGGGCAATTCCTTCTCGTTGTTGCTGGTGATGACGACCACCGGGCGGTGGGCGGCGACCACCTCTTCGTCGGTCTCGACGATTCGAAATCTCATCCGGTCGAGCTCGTGCAGCAAATCGTTGGGGAACTCGATGTCGGCCTTGTCCACCTCGTCGATGAGCAAGACGCGCCGGTCCTTCGCCGCGAAGGCGTCGCCCAGCGGCCCCAGCCGGATGTACTTCTTGATGTCGCGCACGTCGCCGTCGCCGAAGCGCGAGTCGTACAGCCGCTGCACGGTGTCGTAGACGTAAAGCCCGTCTTGCGCCCGCGAGGTGCTCTTCACGTTCCAGGTGACCAGCGGCAGCCCCAGCCCCCGGGCGATGGCCTCGGCAAGAAGCGTCTTGCCGGTGCCGGGTTCGCCCTTGACCAGCAGCGGCCGCTCGAGCGCCAAGGCGCAGTTCACCGCCGCTTGGAGCCCTTCGCTGGTGAGGTAACGGTCCGTCCCCTGGAATCTCTGGAAGTTCGCGCTCATGGTGTCGCCCCCTCTTTTAGCGGCGCGGCGCCGCGAGGGCCAGCCGCGGTGTAGAACCGCCGTCCCGTGCCGGTCTCGCTGCCCGTCCTCGCGCTGTTATGCCTGGCCGCCTTCGTGGCGGGCGTGGTCGACGCCATCGCGGGCGGGGGAGGGCTGGTGACGCTGCCGGCGCTGCTCGCCGCGGGGCTGCCGCCGCACCTCGCGCTCGGTACCAACAAGGGCCAGTCCGTCTTCGGCGCCGCCGCGTCGCTGGCTCAGTTCTGGCGCGCGGGCCTCGTCAACCGGAAGCGGGCGCTGGCCACGTTCCCGGTGGCGCTCCTCGGCTCGCTCGCGGGAGCCTCCCTGCTGCTCCAACTCGATCCCGCCGTCCTGCGCCCCCTGGTGCTCGTCCTCCTCGTCGCGGCCGGGGCCACGGTGGCTCTGCGCCGGCCCGCTTCCTCGGCGCCCAGCCGGGCAGTTCCGCGCCGGGCGACGCTCATCGCAGTCGGTGTCTCGGCAGTCATCGCCACCTATGACGGCTTCTTCGGGCCCGGCACCGGCACCTTCCTCATCGTGGCCTTCGTCGGGCTCTTGGGTTCGACGCTGCCCGCGGCGTCGGCCGACGCAAAGGTGGTCAACTTCGGGTCGAACCTGGCCGCGGTCGCCCTGTTCGCGGCGCGCGGCGTGGTGATCTGGCCCGTCGCCGTGCCCATGGCCGTGGCCCAGGGCCTGGGAGGCCTCACCGGCGCCCATCTGGCAGTCCGGGGCGGCGCGCGCGTCATCCGCTTCACCGTCCTTTGCGTGGTGGCGGCGCTGGTGGTGAAGCTGACGGTCGACCTCGTTAGGTAGGGGGGCGCTTGTCGGCGCGCCCGGACCGAGCGACGATTCGGGCTTGATTCGGGAGCGCCCATGGTTTCCATCACCTACTGCAACACCTGAGGTTACAAACCCCGAGCCACCCGTGCGGCGGCTGCGCTGAAAGAAGAGCTGGGAATCGACGCCCAGCTCGTCCCAGGCTCGGGAGGCATTTTTCAGGTCGCGGTCGACGGCCGGGTGGTAAGCGAACGTTCGATGGGCGGCTTTCCATCGGAGGCGGAGATAGTGGCCGGCGTGCGAAAGGCGACGGAGCGATGATGGCGGAACCGGTGCGTTACGAACGGCCTTCCCTGGGGCTCGTCCAGAAGGTGCGGCGATCGGTCGGGGCGTTCTTCACCGATGGCTTCTTCGAGGGCGGGTCGAACCTCGGCAAGCTGCTGCCGATCTCAAACCCGCGCTACCACGACGTCGAGGTCGAGACGAACCTGGTGTACGGCGACCCGAGCGTCGCCGAGCATCGGCTGGACGTCCACCGGCCCAAGAAGCATCGCGGCCCCCTGCCCACCGTGCTGTACCTGCACGGCGGGGGTTTTCGCGTGCTCTCGAAAGAGACGCACTGGCTGTTCGCGCTCCTGTTCTCGCGGCGCGGCTACCTGGTGTTGAACATCGATTACCGCCTCGCCCCCAAGCACCCGTACCCGGCCGCCATCGAAGACACCTGCATGGCCTACTGCTGGGCGGTGAAGGAAGCGGCGCGGTTGGGCGGAGACCCTTCGCGCCTAATCGTCGCGGGCGAGTCGGCCGGCGCGAACCTGGCGACGGCGTTGGTGCTGGCGGCGACCTACAAGCGGCCAGAACCCTTCGCGCGCGCCGTGTTCGACACCGGGGTGGTGCCCGCCGCGGCGTTGCCGGCTTACGGCTTCCTGCAGATCTCCGACCCCGAGCGGTACTCGCGGCGCTACCGGCTGTCGGGCTTCACCCAAGACCGGCTGGCCGAGGTGGCAGACGCCTATCTCCACGGAGCGCAGATCGACCCCGACCGCGGGCTCGACCTCGCCGATCCGCTGGTGGCGTTCGAGCGGGGAGAACCGCCCGACCGGCCCCTGCCGCCGTTCTGCGTGCACTGCGGCACCCGGGACATTCTCATTGACGACTCGCGCCGGCTCGAAGCCGCGCTCGGCAAGCTGGGCGCGAAGTGCGAGACCGGCTGGTTCGACAGCGAAATCCACGGCTTCAATGCGTTCGTGATGAGACCCAACGCACGGCGTAGCTGGCGCGAGACGTTCGACTTCCTCGACCGGCACCTGCCGGCCAAGAAGTAGCCGCGCGCGTTTTCTGTTGGGCTTCGACGGGCCATGCCTTAAGCACCGCGCATGGACCGGAACCCCTCCCTACGTCGCCGCGGCCTCGCCGTTTCCTTCTCAATCGCCGCCGCGTTCGCCGCGACGCCGGCCTGGTCGGCGAAGGCCACGCCCGCCGAGGCCAAGGCCTTCGTCGCGCGGGTGAACGACGACGTGAAGCGGCTGTGGGTGCGCTCGTCCACCGCCGACTGGATCAAGTCGAACTTCATCACCGACGACACCGAACGGGCTTCCGCCTGGGCGACCGAAGAGGTGATGGCCTACATGAGCAAGGCCATCAAAGAGTCGATGCGCTTCGACGGCTTGAAGCTCGACCCGGTGACGGCGAGGTCCATCTACCTGTTGCGGAATTCCCAGGCCCTGCCGGCGCCGAGCGACGCCGCCAAGCGGTCCGAGCTGGCGCTCATCGCCGCCAAGCTCGAGGGGCTGTACGGCAAGGGCAAGTGGTGCGGCAAAGACTACGTGCGCGGCAAGAACGAAGCGGAAGACAAGAAGCGCTGCCGCGACCTCGACCAGCTCTCCGACGTGCT
>JAHFDQ010000505.1 GCA_023248915.1 Archangiaceae bacterium
CAGCCAACGCAAGGCTCGGTACCGGAGCCACGTTGCTCCTGTGGCGTTTTCCCAGGCGGGACTGAAGGGGCGCCTCACGGCGGCCTCGCACCCGCTGGTCGGTGACAGCTTCACTTCGCATGGCCGGGCGTTCTACCGCTTCGGCCTTCCGCCGTCGCCTCCCAGGCCTTGCGTCGTGGGCATATACTCCGGTGCCGGCGGCTGGTTCGCCACGGAGGTACCCCTGCTCTCGGGTTTCATTCTGCTCGCCCTCGCCGGCGCGGCCGCCGACCCCGGCGCCGATTCGGTCAAGCTCGCCGCCCCGGGGTTGTCGGCCGTCAACATGACCGCGGAGGTCGGCCGCTTTTACTCCGACCACCTCGCCCAGCAGCTCTCGCTCCAGGGTGTCCGGGTCATCACCTCGAGCGAGATGGCGACGCTGCTCGGCTTCGAGCGCCAGAAGGAGATGATGGGCTGCTCGGAGAAGTCCTCGAGCTGCGTGGCCGAGCTCGCCAACGCGCTGGGCGTGGACGGCATCGTCAGCGGCAGCGTGGGCAAGTTCGGCAGCTCGTTCCAGGTCAACGTCAAGGTCATCTCGGCCGTGGACGGCCAGGCGCTCAGCATCTACTCGGGCCGTGTTGCCGGCGAAGAACAGTTGCTCGACGAGCTGACGACGGCGGCCAGGGCCATCGCCCCCGAGCTCTTCCGGAAGCTGAACCGCAAGCAGCCCGCGGTGGCCGCGGGTCCACCATCCGGGGTCGTCACCGGCCCCGCGACGGGCGGGCAGGGGCTGCGGACCCGCGCCTGGGTGCCGTTGGCCGCTGGCGGCGCGCTCGTCGTCGGCGGAGGGGTACTGATGCTGCAGGCCGCCGGAAAGGCCGACGCGCTTCGCTCGGCTTCTCCGTCGAAGCCGCTCGAGGGTTTAGACGCGGCGCGCTTTCGCGACGAGGGGAAGCTGTTCCAGACCGCGGGGGTGGTCTGCCTGGGGGTGGGGGCGGCGAGCCTGGTGGCGGGCGGCCTGATGGCGCTCCTCGGGGGCTCTTCGGCCGGCGCCGTGCAACCCGCCGTCGCGGTGGGCCCGGGCGGCGCAATCGTCGGCATCGCCGGAGCGCTGCCTTGAGAGGCGCGACCAAGGCCCTCGCGCTCGTAGGTGTCATCGCCGGCGCGGCCGGTTGGCTGGCGCTGCCTGCCTGCACCGACTTCGACGACGCCTACAACCACTGCCTGTCCACGGGAGGCTGCGGCGCGGCCGATGCGGGGTCGCAGGACTCCGGCCACGCCGCCGACGCGTCGGAACCTCCGGACGCGGGAGATGCGGGAAGCGGAGTTGACGCTGGGAGCGGGGTAGACGCCGGAGGGCTCGACGCGGGCGCCGCCGACGCAGGGAACGCCGACGCGGGCGATGCCGACGCCGGCAACGACGGAGGCGACGGCGGTTCCCCCGATTCGGGCGGCCAGGCCGACTCGCGGCTCGTCTTCGCGACGGCCAAGCAGACACTCATGGTCGGGGCCTGCTCGGCGGTGGCGGAAGTCCAGGCCCTGAAGGCCGACGGCGGGCCGTGGATCGCCCCCGCCAACACCGCCCTCACCCTCTCCGCGACCTCGCCGACTCTCAGGTTTCACCCGGACGACACCTGCTCGGCGCCGACAGTCACCACGGCCCAAATCAACTCT
Source organism: Archangiaceae bacterium (assembly GCA_023248915.1). GTDB lineage: Bacteria > Myxococcota > Myxococcia > Myxococcales > Myxococcaceae > JAHFDQ01. The sequence goes on from JAHFDQ010000505.1 coordinate 1,654, forward strand.
GGAGAAGGTCGCGCCAGCTTCTACTTCACGGACTCGGACGCCGGCTCGCCGAACATCGCCGCTGCCGCCGCCGGCTTCGCGAGCGCCCACCAGGACGAAGTCGTCGCCGCCACCCGCGTCGCCTTCACCTACCCTCCGACCTACATTAACGCCGGGGTCTGCTCCCCGGCCCTGACCGTGGAAGTCCAGGACAGCTCGTTCAATCCCGCTCCGGTGGCCTCGTACACGCAGCTCATCCTCTCGGGGCCTGCGGCCGTATCGTTCTATGCAGACTACGCCTGCACCAGCTCGAGCTCGACGGCCTGGGTACCTCTGAACCCCGGCCAGTACTCGGCCAGCTTCTACGTGAAGGCAACGACCGGGGGCACGCCCAGAATCGTCGTCGCGGCGACCAACGCCATTTCGGGTGTCCTGGATTTGAACGTCCGGCCGCCGCCGACGAAGCTCGCCTTCCAATCGCTCGAGCAGACCGTTCACGCGGGAGCCTGCTCGTCGGCGACGACGGTGCAATCGCAGGACTCAACCGGTACTGCCGAACCGGTCGTCGCCAACACCACCGTCGCCCTTACGGTGACGAACGGTGCCCTCGACCTCTTCTCCGACCCGGGCTGCCTGACGGCGGCCGCCACCGTGCAGATTCCCGCCGCGGCGGTTTCGGCCGACTTCTACTTCCGGAGCGATGCCGGCGGCAAGCCGAAGGTCACCGCTTCGGCGACCGGCCTTGTTTCCGCTTCCCAGGACGAGACGATTCAGCCGCCCCCCTCGAAACTCGTCTTCACTTCCGCGGCGCTGACCGCCAACGCCGGCCTTTGTTCCGGCCCCCTGAGCCTCGAAACCCAGGACGACGGCGGAACCTCCGAGCCGGTCCTCGCCGACACCACCGTGAACCTGAGCGCCACCCCCGGATCGCTGGGCTTCTTCTCGGACTACACGTGCCAGACGTCCGTTTCCAACGTCCTCGTCCCGGCGCAGACCAGCTACGCCTCCGTCTACGTGCTCGGGTCGGACGCGGGTGTCCACACTGTGTCGGCGACGGCGACGGGCCTTGCCGCGGCCAGCCAGCCGGTGACGGTGATGCCTCCGCCCTCGAAGCTGGGCTTCGCCACCCCGTCCCAGACCGTGCACGCGGGCGTCTGCTCGTCCTACGTGGCCATCGAGCCGCGCGACGCCAGCGACGCCGTCGCCCCGGTGGCGGCGGACACTACGGTGTCGCTCGCGTCGGCGACCGCGACCTTCTACTCGGACTCGGTGTGCACTGTCCCGGTGACGAGCGTCACCTTCTACGCGGGCGGCAACACCGCCTACTTCTATTTCAGCGCGACGGTCGGCGGGTCGGTGACGCTGAACGCCTCGGCGACCGGCCTGACCGGCGCGACCCAGGCCGAGGTGATCAGCCCGCCGCCCTCGAAGCTGGGCTTCGCCGCCGGGCCGCAGACGGTCTACGCCGGCGACTGCACCTACGTCGGCATACAGACTGAGGACGGGTCGGGCGCGGTGGCTCCGGTGCTGGCGTCCACTCTGGTGAGCCTCACGGGCGTGCCCGCGACCGTCGGCATCTTCGACGACTACGCGTGCCAAAGCTCGATCAGCACACTGTCGATTCCGGCGCAGCAGGACAATGCCTACTTCTACTTCATGGCCGCCGACGCGGGCTCCGTCACGCTGACCCTCTCGGCCTCGGGGCTGACTTCGGCGTCGCAGGTCGACACCGTTCAATGACTTGCCAGGGTAGGGTAAGGACGAATAGGGGCCCCAAGCCCACAAAACGAAGCCCGTAGCCCTCTCGGTAACCTTGAGGGCTACGGGCTTTTCTTCAGTCGGGGAGACAGGATTTGATGGGTTGAACGTGGTCACTCCATCCGATTCTGCTCCTCAACGAGTCGTCGCCCGTCGTCTGGAGTTTTCTGGAATCTGCCCCCGTCGTGGAGACACGCGTGGAGACGGTTGTTGGTGGCACAGAGCGGGCCCTTGCCGAGGCTGGGACGGGCGGCTAGCTTGCACCGCCAGTCACGAGGGGGGCGGTCCTTGGGCTACTACACTGAGTACCTCGACAGGCAGCTCGCGTTTCCTGAACTCGTCAACGAGCGGCAGAAGCAGCTACAGCGGATTGCCGAGTTCAGGAAGCGCGACGTGCTAGTGGTCGCAGCCGACCTGTCAAAAGGCTCCGCGCCGATCTCGCTCGGCTACCCGGATCTCCTCCCGATCTCTGACCAACTCTCCAACCTCCAAGGTTCTGACGCAATCGACCTTCTGCTCGAGACCCCTGGCGGCTCAGGCGAAGTCGCGGAAGACATCGTCCGCAGGCTCCACGAACGGTACAAGGAGGTTGGCGTAATCGTCCCGGGCTGGGCAAAGAGCGCGGGTACGATCATCGCAATGGCTGGGGACGAGATTCTGATGGAACCCTCGTCCGCCCTTGGCCCCATCGACGCTCAAATTTCATGGCAGGGGAAAGCATTTTCGGCGGACGCCCTGATCGAAGGCATGGAGAAGATCAAGCGAGAGGTGGAGACGACCGGCGTTCTGAACAAGGCGTACATTCCACTGCTCCAGGGCATTTCACCCGGTGAGCTTCAGAGCGCGGAGAACGCGTTGAAGTTCGCCAAGGTGTTGGTCACAGACTGGCTCGCCAAGTACAAGTTCAAGGGCTGGCTCAAGCACTCCTCCACCGGTCAGGTTGTGACCGATGACGAACGTCGAGCACGCGCCGAGGACATCGCCGGCAAGCTCTGCGACCACCGGAAGTGGCTCACCCACGGTCGCTCTCTTCAGATTCCTGACCTGAAGGAAATGCGGCTTCAAATTACCGACTACTCCACCATTCCAGACCTCGCGGAG
>JAHFDQ010000506.1:0-2481 GCA_023248915.1 Archangiaceae bacterium
TGCTCGGCCTGGGCGCTGGAGACGTGGGACAGCACCTGCACCGACGGCTACACCCGCACCCGCACCTGCGACACTGCCTACGACTGCCGCGTCAGCGACCACAACGGCTGCGGCTCGCCCGTGAATATCGGTGGGGCGCCGCCCGGGGGCTGCGTCGCCTGCGGAGGTGGGGGCGCCGGCACGCTCCAGTACTTCGGGTACTGGCGGGACTCAGACATCCAGAACTTCGTCTGCCAGATTCAAGACCACGTGAGCTTCTCGATGACCAGCGACACCCAAGGCATCGTCGACGCGGCGGCTTCTTACGGTGTCGCCAACTTCGGCCTGTTGGCGCCGACCTCGGGAACGCCGGCGCCGCTGCAGGCCGTGGTGGTCAGGGACGACGCCGACGCGGCGGCCTGGGGTTGGTGCAGCGCCAACCCGTGCCCGGGCGGAATCGCCGACGGCTGGGCGGCGGTGAAGGCCCAGGCCGAGGCCGAAGGCGACACCCTCAGGGCCTCGCACCCCAATGCGCACGTGATGATCAACCTCGCCGACGGCAACGCGGACGGGGTCCTCGACTTTCAGGGCATCCCGGGGTTCACGCTTCCGCGCGGCGTCGATTGGGTGGGGCTCGAGTGCTACACCGGCGCGACCGGCTGCCAGGCGAACCTGAACGTGCTTCGGCCGCTCCTGCCGGCGGGTTCGAGGGCCTGGGTGCTGACCGCCGCGACTTCGGGCTACGGAAACGAGGCCTGGTTGGTCGCCGACGCGCAGGCGATGTACGACTGGACGAAGGCCGACTCAGCCGTCATCGGGCTGATGGCCTTCGTCTGGTCGAAGTCCATTCTCTGCCCGCCCGACTGCAATGCGCTGGCGGTGAAGGAGATGCCGACTCTCTTGGCCAAGTACCGCGAGATCGGCGATCTGATCACCGGCCGCGGCGGCGTCGCTCCGAAGGCCGACAGCGACTGCCCTACTCCGTGAAGGTGCCGGGCAGAGGGGGCTTTCGGACCCCGCACGACGCGGGGCCCGGCAAGCTTCACGGCTCTGTCTGAAGTACCCCCTGGACGGCTTCGGCCCTGGCTACCCGAGCACCATACCCCGAACCAGGTGCCTGCGTACCATCTGCTTCGCCACCTCTGCCGCTTCGACGACGTCTTCGCCGCGGGCCAGGGCGACCGCGAGGGAAGTCGCAAACCGGCAGCCCGTCCCTCGCGCGCCTTCCCGGGGCAGCCGGTGGTCGCGCAAGACGACGGCCCCCTCTCGCGTGCACACGACGTCGGCGGGCTCGCCGCGAGCGTGGCCTCCCTTCACCACCACCGCCCTGAACCCCTTCCCCACCAGCCAGGCGCCGAGCTTGGCCGCCCCCAGCGGGCCGTCCGGCCGCCGCGACACGCCCGCGAGCCAGGCCGCCTCGGCGAGGTTCGGGGTCAGCACCACCCTCGGCCCGGCCAGCCCGAGGTAGTCCGCCCGCGTCAGCGTCGACAACCGCCGCCCGAGCGAGGTGCGCACCACCGGATCGACCACCCACGGCGCGCTCAAACCCTCGAGCCCCCGCGCGATGGCCCTGAGCGCCCCCACGTCGGGCACCATGCCGAGCTTCACCGCGTCGATGGGCGACAGCTCGCGCAGCGCAGCCAGTTGGCGCCGTAGGACTTGGGCGCTCACGCCCTGCACGGCGAAGGTGCGCTTGCCCTGGGCAGTGAGCGCGGTGGCCACCGCGAAGGGCAGCGCCCCCAACGCCCGAGCCGCCTCGACGTCGGCCAGGAGCCCGGCCTGACCCGACGGCTCGAGACCGCCGAGCGCCAGCACGCGCACCGGGCGTTCGACCCGGCTCATCGCCGCGCCTCGCGCGCCTTGCTGACGAGGGCCCGATAGACGCCGAGGTGCGCCGGCACGGTGTGGACCAGCATCTCGGGGTGCCACTGCACCCCCACCGCGAAGGCGTAGGAAGGCCCTTCGACCGCCTCGACGATTCCGTCGGGGGACACCACGCTCACCACCAGCTTCTCGGCCGGCCGGTGCACGGACTGGTGGTGCGTCGAGTTCACCATCAATTGCCCGCGCCCGAAGAGCTCGCCGAGGAAGGTGCCGTCCTTCGCTTCGACGGGGTGGTGCGGCTGGGTGCGGTCGTGCTTCTGCATGTGCTCGCGCGCCCCCGGCACCTCGCGGCCGATGTCCTGGTGCAGCGTGCCGCCGAGCGCGACGTTCAAGAGCTGCATGCCCCCGCAAACGCCCAGGACCGGCATGTTGCGGGCCAGCGCCGCCAGCACCAGCGCCGACTCGAACGCGGTGCGCTGCGGGTTGGTGGGCCCCAACCCCTCGCGGGGCGTCTCTCCGTAGGCCGCCGGCGGAATGTCGAAGCCCCCGCCCGAAATCACCAGCCCCGAGACCCGGTCGAGGTAACCGTCGACGCAGGCCGGGTCTTCCGAGTACGGCAGCACCAGCGGCAGGCCCCCCGCCTTCAGCACCGCGTCGGCGTAGGCGACCTTCAGCTCG
>JAHFDQ010000506.1:2491-4484 GCA_023248915.1 Archangiaceae bacterium
GCTCGTACAGCGGCGCCGGGTGCTCGGACCGCGAAGACCCGCGATCGGGGGTGATGCCGATGCTGGGCCGCCGGGCGGCATGGCCGTGTTGAGGTCTCATGGAGGAGCGCCACGGTACTCGCCCCGCCGGCCCTTTTCGAACTCCCTGGCGAGCTTGCCGGCCCGGTCCGCCAGATCGGCTGCCTCGAGGAGGTCGGACGCCACCGCTGCCCCGTAGGCTCCTGTGGCGGCAACCCGGGCGATGTTGGCCAAGCCGATGCCCGAGATTGCCACCACCGGGAGGCGGCTGGCTGCGACCAGGGCGGCGAGCCCCGCAAGGCCCAGGGCAGGCCGGCCCGCCGGCTTGGTGGTGCTGGGAAAGACGGGCCCGACGCCCACGTAGTCGGCTCCGGCCGCCTGGGCCGCCTCGACGTACGCCAGAGACCTCGCCGTGACGCCGATGAGGGCCCCGGGGCCCAGCAGCGCCCGGGCGGCAGTGGGGGGCAGATCTTCGTCGCCCAGGTGGACTCCGTCGGCGCCGCACAGGAGCGCCCAGTCGACCCGGTCGTTGACCAGGCAGACCGCCCCGGCGGCGCGGCAGCGGGCGACGAGGTCCCGGGCCGCGGCCAGAGCCTCGACCTCCGGGGTCAGCTTCAGCCGAAGCTGGACCACCCGAGCCCCTCCCGCGAGCAGCCCGGCCGCCTTCTCGGCGATCGAGAGGCCGGTCCGGACCCCGTCGTCGCAGAGCGCGTAGAGCCCGCCGGGGAGCCGTTTGTTCTCCACGGGCCGACTGGTATAAGCCCGCGCATCGAATTCCAAGTCGAAACCCCGTGGAGGCATTCCCAATGGCCGAGCAACTGGACCCGAAGAACGTCGATAAGCGCACCGCCGCCCGCTACATCCGTGCCGGCCAGGTGGACGAGAAGGCGTATGAGAAGCTGCTGAAGGCCCTGCCCGACCTCGCCGACCGGACGGCCCCCATCGATACGACGATGGCGGACACCGACGCCGACGACGAGGAGTCCGAAGAAGACGCCGACTGATGAGCGCGGACAAGCAGGGCGAGACCTTCGTCCTCCACGGCGGCGACGCGCCCCAGAAGCCCATCGAGTTCAACACCTTCCTCTTGGGGTTGGCGTCGACCGCGCTGATTCACCTGGGCGACACCCTCCACCCCGAGTCAGGGAAGACCGAACGGAACCTCGAGCTGGCGCGCCAGAGCCTCGAGCTCTTGGCGATGCTGCGCGAGAAGACGCGCGGCAACCTCACCTCGGACGAGGAGCGCTTCTTCGACAACCTCGTGGCCGACCTGCGGCTGCGCTTCGTCGCAGCGAGCCGGTGAGCGCTTCCCAGGTGCCGACGCGCGAGGCGGGGCCGCTGCCGGTCGGCCTGCGCAACACCGCCATCGCGTGCTTGGTGCTGGTGGGCGGAGTGGGTCTGTTATCGGCGTCCGAGGCGGCGTCCTTGACGAACCTCGCGGCGGTGCGCGAGGCGCCGGCACGAGGCACCTCGTTCTTCGCCGACCCGGCCCTGGTCGAGAAGGCGCAGACAGCGCAGTTGGCCGCGTATGTCTCAGCGGTCGAGCCGATGCAGACCTCGCGCGGCCTGGTGCTGGGAGCGCTCGCCATCGCCTGCTCGCTTGCCTTCGTGTCGGCGTTGCGGCTCTTGCGCCCGGGCGGCCTGCCGCGCGAGAGCATGCGCGGGGTGCTCGGGGGTGCCGCGCTGGCGGCGGCGATGCTGCGGGCCATCGACGGCGCCCAGGCGGCGGTCGTCGCCCGGAAGGTGGGCTTGGCGGCCGCCCGTGTTCTCCTCGACGCCGAACCCTACCGATCCGACCCGGCCACCTACCGCGCGCTTCCCGACTGGGTGGCGGCGTTCATCACGGGTATCTCGGTGGCGCAGACGGCGGTGGTCGCCGGGGGCCTCTTGGTGCTGTCGCTCTACTTCCGCAGCGAGAAGGTGCGGCAGATTGTCGCCTTCCGCGACGGCCAGGCCGGCTAGGCAGAATCGGACT
>JAHFDQ010000131.1 GCA_023248915.1 Archangiaceae bacterium
CGGGCCTGCGCCGGGGGAGGACCGGCGGCGGGTCGGCGAGCGGGTGGACCCGGCGCCTTGGGCTCTTCGCTGGCTTCCTCGCCGAAGAGTGAGGTCGCATTCAAATGGCGCGCCGCCGCGGGTTCGGCCGCCGGCGCCGAGGCGGGCGCGTGGCCCGCCTTGGCGGCGTGCTGCGCCGGAGGCGTCTGCTGGAGGTTGCCGGTGGCGTGTAGGGTGACAGGCTTCGAGGTGCCCGGTCCGCGGAGCACGGGGCCGGCGGCGGGCGCGGCGCCGGTCGGCGACAAGCGCGCGGCGGTCGCGATGGCCCCCGGCCCGGCGATGGGGGCCCCTACAGCCGCGGCGGCCGCCTCGGCCGGGTTCGCCAGCGGCAGGGGCAGGTCATCCTCGGCGTTTCCCGGCGTGACGACCGGGCCCCAGAGCCCGCGCGGGAAGACGCGGCGGATGCCGGGGTACTTCCCGGGCAGGCCGAAATTCACGCCGTCTTCGGACACCTCGAGCCGGCCTTCCATCAGCTTGTTCTCGACCAACAGCTCGACGGTGGGCAGCGACAGCGGACCCCACACCTTGCCCTGGTCGTTGCGGACGAACACCTGCTTCGGCTGGGATTGGTCCATCGGGCGGCGGCTAGCTTAGTTCAGAGCACTACATTCTCGCGGTGTTCGCCAAAGACTTCACGCAGAGCGTCGGAGATTTCGCCGAGGGTCGCCTCGGCCTTCACCGCGTCGAGGATGGGCGGAATCAAGTTCTCACCCGCGGCCCGGGCGGCCGTCCGGAGCCCGCCGAGCGAGCGCTGGACCGCGGCGCCGTTCCGACTCGCGCGCAGGGCGCCCAGCCGTTCGCGCTGCACCTGCCCGACTGACTCGTCCACCCGCAACAAGCCCCGGGGCGGGCCTTCCTTGACCTGAAACTGATTCACGCCCACCACGACCTGGCGACCGTCCTCGAGCTGCCTCTGGGTCTCGTACGCCGCGTTCTGGATTTCGCCCTGCGGGTACCCGTGCTGGATGGCTTCGACCATGCCGCCCAGCTCGTCGATGCGCTTCACGTAGGCTTCCGCCTTGGCCTCGAGCTCGTCGGTCAGCCGCTCGAGCAGGTATGAGCCCCCCAGCGGGTCGACGGCGTCGGCCACCCCCGACTCGTGGGCGATGACCTGCTGCGTGCGCAGCGCCAGCCGGACCGCGTCCTCGGACGGCAGCGCCAGCGCCTCGTCCCGCGAGTTGGTGTGCAGCGACTGGCAGCCTCCGAGCACGGCCGCCAGGGCCTGCAGCGACACCCGCACCACGTTGTTGTCGGCCTGCTGCGCGGTGAGGGTCGAGCCGGCCGTCTGCGCGTGGAAGCGCAGCATCTGCGAGCGAGCGTCTTTCGCGTGGAAGCGGTCTCTCATCAGCCGCGCCCACAGCCGCCGGGCGGCGCGGAACTTGGCGACCTCTTCCAGGAAGTTGTTGTGCACGTTGAAGAAGAACGACAGCCGCCCGGCGAAGTCGTCGACCGCCAGGCCGGCGTCGAGCGCCGCCTGCACGTAGGCCACCCCGTCGGCTAGGGTGAAGCCGATTTCCTGGGCCGCGGTCGAGCCGGCTTCGCGGATGTGGTAGCCGGAGATGGAGATGGGGTTCCACTTCGGTACCTTCTTCGCGCAGAAGGCGAAGAGGTCGGTGATGAGCCGCAGGGAAGGCGCTGGCGGGTAGATGTACGTGCCGCGCGCGATGTATTCCTTCAGGATGTCGTTCTGCACCGTGCCCGAGAGCGTCTCGAGCGGCACCCCGGTCTTCTCGCCCACCGCCGCGTACATGCACAGCAGCACCGGCGCGGTGGCGTTGATGGTCATCGAGGTCGAGACCTCGGCCAGGGGGATGCCGGCGAACAGCGTTTCCATGTCGCGCAGCGAGCAGATGGAAACGCCCACCTTGCCGACCTCGCCTTCGGCGCGCGGGCTGTCGGCGTCGCGGCCCATCTGGGTGGGCAGGTCGAAGGCCACCGACAGCCCGGTCTGCCCCGACTCGAGCAGGTAGTGGTAGCGGCGGTTCGATTCCTCGGCCGAGCCGAAGCCGGCGTACTGGCGCATCGTCCAGAACCGGCCGCGATACATCGTCGGCTGCACACCCCGGGTGAAGGGGTACTCGCCGGGGAAGCCGAGCCGCTCGGCGTAGGCCTCGGCCGGCGCCGAGTCCGGAGTGTCGACGGCGGGCACCGGCAGGCCGCTCGAGGTGCGGAACTCGGCCTTGCGCTCGGCGGACCTGGCCCGGGCCTTTTCGTAGACGCTCGTCTGCCAGCGGTCCCTGGCCGTCTTCCAGTCGGACATACGGAAGAGTTTGCTATCACACCCCCCGGGGAAGATCCGGGCCCGGTTTCGCCGACCTACCCCTGTCGAGGTAGTCTCGTTCCGGACCGAAGGAGCGTCGATGAGCGTCGATGGAATTCGAAGGGCTTTGGAAGCGGCCCGGGCCGGCAACGGCAAGGTCAGCAAGACCGACCTCGACAAGGTCGTCATCGCGGCCCGCGACGGCGGCAAGCTGGACGCGGCCGAGCGCGCCGAGCTCTTGCGCCAGGCGGACAGCTTCGACGACACGACCAAAGACCATCTGAATCGCCTGCTGGTCGCCGCGGCCCGCCCCGAGGCCTACACCAACATCGAGCTGGGTGGGGCCGTCACCAGCATCGACGACCGCTACGCCCAGGTGACCACCCAGGTGCCCGGCTTGAAGGCGAAGCTGGGGCTGTTCGACAACACCTTCTCGCTCGAGGGGAAGGCCAAGGCCGCCGGCACGTTCGAGGTGACCGTCGACGGCAAGGCCGTCTCGGTGGAAGTCGCCAAGGGCGACAAGCCGGCCGCCATCTTGGGGAAGCTGCAAGCGAAGCTGCCGGCGAACATCGCCAGCCAGGTGTTCGACGGCTCGGTGCGGCCCCACCAGATTGAAGACTACGTCGGCGCCGCGGCAGACCCCGGAGGCAAGGCCGCGCACATCACCCTGTTCAAGCCGGCCGAGCTGGGGTTGCGTCCCGGCGAGAAGCCGCTGCGGGTGGTGGTGACCGGGTACGGCGCCTTCATGGGCATCACCGACAACCCGTCGGCCCGCATTGCGCAGAAGATTTCCGAGTTGGGCGCGGCCGGCGCCGTCATCGAGTACCGCCGCCTCGACGTCACCACCGAGGCAGTCGACGCCTTCATCGGCGAGATGAGGGCGAACCCACCCGACGTAATTCTGTCGATGGGGGTGAGCTCGCACGCCCAAGTCGAGGAACGGCCGGAGAATCGGCTAAACGGCGGCGCCGACGGAGCGGGCCACATTCTGCGGACAGGCCCCATCGTGCCCGGCGGCCCGGCAGAGTTACCCACCGACCTGCCGCTCGACGTCATCAACCCGGCGCTCGACACCTACGGGCCCGACCGCAGGGTGGGTTCCAGCGCCAGCGACGCGACCTACCAGCCCGACCGGAGCGCGTACCTCTGTAATTATCTCGGGTACAGCCTGGCGGGCGCCTTCGGAGACTTCGACGGAACGGCGGCCGGCTTCGTCCACGTCACCGCCACGACTCCGCCCGAGCAGATGTCCACGCTGCTCAGGGCGGTGGTCTCGCGCCGGCTCGAGCTGCGGCGGCAGGGGCCGGGGACGCCGCCCAGCAGCTGAGGACTCAGGCCGTCACACCGCCGCCAGCGCCGACTGCAGGTCCGCGATGAGGTCGTCGGGCGCTTCGAGGCCCACCGACAGCCGAATGCCTCCCGGGTGCACGCCACCCTGCAGCTTGTCGGCCTCGGGCAGGGCGCTGTGGGTCATCGAGTAGGGGTGCTCGATGAGCGTCTTGATTTGGCCCAGCGACACCGCCAGCGTGATGGACAGCGCGTTCGAGGCCACCCAGTCGATGAGCCGGGCCCCCGCCTCGCCGTCGCCCTTCTTGTCCTTCACCTCGAAGTAGATCATCGCGCCCGGGGCGAACTCGCCGGTGAGCGTGCGCAGTTGCTTGCGCGCCAGCCGGGCCTGGGGAAACGAGGCCAGCCCGGGGTAGGAAACCCGTTCGACCTTCGGGTGGCGCTCGAGCCAGGCGGCGATTTTCGCGGCCGAGCGCTGGGTCGCTTCCAGCCGGGTGGTCAGCGTCGGCAGCCCGTAGACGAGGAAGTCCCAGGCGGCCTTGGGCGAGAGCACTCCTCCGAAGTCCTTCCGGTACATCATGATTTCGTTCCGCAGCTTGTCGGACGCGAGCACCGCTCCGCCCATGTCGGTGCCGAAGCCGCCGATGCCCTTGGTCAGCGAGTACACCACCACGTCGGCGCCCAGCGTCATCGGCCGCTGCCCGTTGGGAGTGGCGAAGGTGTTGTCCACCACCAGCGAAGGTCGGCCGGCCCCCTCGCCCAGCGCGCGGCGCAGGCGCGGCAGGTCGATGAGCTCGAGGGTGGGGTTCACCGGAGTCTCGCAGTAGACGACGCGGGTGCGCGGGGTGAGCGCCGCCTTGACGGCCTTGACGTCGTTCAGGTCGACGAAGCGGGTTTTCACGCCGATGCGCGGCAGCCAGTTGGTCATCAAGGAGTAGGTGCAGCCGTAGAGCACCTGGTGCGCGACGATCTCCTCGCCCATGTGGCACAGGACTCCGAGCGCCGCGCTGACCGCCGCCATGCCGGAAGCGAAGGCCACGCAGCAGCCCGCACCCTCGGCGGTGGCCAGGTTCTCCTCGAGCATGCCGCGGGTGGGTTCGTCGAGCCGGTCGTAGATGTAGATGGGGACGTCGCGGTCGGGGTTGATGCGGTCGCAGGCGAAGCGGAAGAAGCCGGCGGCGCCGCGCGTCGAGCCCGCGAGCCGAAAGGTGGCCGAGGCGGTCATCGGCGGAACGACGTGGTGGTTGTAGTCCCACTTCTTCGAGCGGAACTGGCCGTGGATGAGCTGGGTGTGCAGATGGTAGTTCTTCATCGGGACCTCGGGGAGGGCGAGGACAGGATTCTCCCGCCTGGGCTCAATGTCACTCGCTGCGAGCGGCAACGTCGTTCGGACGGCGATTGGGGAGTCGGGAACCCGGTCACGTCCCGACGCGGCGGAGCTCGATGAGCGGCAGCTCGGGAGCGCGCGGCTCGGTCAAGTCCACGGCGCAGTCCAGCATCCAGTCGGCTTCGCCCTCGCCGTCCACAATCCGCTGCCGGGCCGTCCACCGCCGGTTGCCCTCGGCGACCACCTGGGTGTTCGACGGCCGGCGCGCGGCCGGCGTCACGTCGATGGTCCGATGGTCGGACCAATACGGTGAAAGCGCCGCCTCGAGCCGCTCGGGGGTCCAGTCGCCGGCAGGGTAGAGGCACAGCGCGGCCCCGGCGTAGTCCTTCGCGGCCAGCGCCTTCAATAGGCGGTGCAGGTCGGCGCGCAACCGGGCGGCGAAGGCCCTCGGGTTGGCGGCGAGGTCCCGGGGCTTCGGCGGCTCGGCCGGCGCGGGCGCCACCCGGTCGATGGCGGCCGTTGCCGGGTCGCGCAGCCTTTCCCACTCGTCGAGCAGGCTCGAGTCCACGTGCTCGAGCGTCGCCCGCAGGAAGGCGATGACGTCCTCCAGCTCTTCGGTGCGCTGCACCTCGGGCACCGACTGCGCCAGCGTCTTGTACGCGTCCGACAGGTAGCGCAAGAGCACGCCCTCGACGCGCTGCAGCCCGTAATCGCGGACGTAGTCGGCGAAGGTGGCGCAGGTCTCGAACATCTCGCGGGCGATGGATTTGGGGCGGATGTCCTCGTTGCCCACCCACGGGTGGCGCGCGGCGAAGTCGTTGAAGGTGGCGTAGACGAAGTCTCGGTTGGGCTTCGGGTGCTCGAGCTTGTCGAGCTCTTCCATGCGCTCTGCGTACTCGACGCCCTTGGCCTTCAATTCGGCCACCTTCTCGCCCTTCAGCCGGTCGAGCTGGGCGTACAGCACCGCCTGCGGGTTCTCGAGGATGGACTCGACCAGCGTCAGCACGTCGAGCGCGTGGGTGGGCAGGCCCGGGTCGAGCTTCGGCAGCGTCTCGATGAGGTACATCGACAGGGTGTGGTTGAGCGAGAAGTCGGCCTGCAGCCCGGCGGCCACCCGCACCCGGGCGGGCTGGGTGGGAGTGCGGAGCAGGAGCTCGACCAGACCGGCGTTGCGCAAGGACCGGAAGTAGACGGCGGCCGTCTTCGTCAGCACGCGCTTCAGGTAGTCGCTCGAGTGCGAGCGGCCGATGAGCTCGAGCAGCCGCCGGTAGCCGCCGCGGTGCTCTTCCTGGGCGCTCTGCAAGAGGTTGATGAGCAGCCCGTGGGTCACCTGAAAGCGCGACTCGAGCGGTTCGGGTTCCTTCGCGCACAGCCGGTCGAAGGCCTGCTTGTCCCAGTGGACGTAGCCCTTCTGCGGCGGCAGGCGCTTCACCACCTTCTTGCCGGCCTGCTTCTTCTGCTCGAGGCGCAGGTTCTCGATGACGTGCTCGGGGGCCTGCACCACGACGAAGCCCTTGTCGTCGAACCCCTTCCGCCCGGCGCGCCCGGAAATCTGGCGGAAGTCCCGCGCCGTCAAGAGCGCCGTCTTCTCGCCGTCGAACTTGCAGAGCTGGGTGAACAGCACCGTGCGGATGGGGATGTTGACGCCCATGCCGAGAGTGTCGGTGCCCGAGATGACCTTCAAGAGCCCCGTCTGGGCCAGCTTCTCGACCAGCAGCCGGTAGCGCGGCAAGAGCCCGGCGTGGTGCAGCCCGACGCCGTGGCGCAAGAAGCGCTGGATTTCCTTCCCGTAGGGCGAGTCGAAGCGGACGTCGAACAGCGCCTGGCGGATGCGCTCTTTGTGTTCCTTGGTGCAGAAGTCCACCGAGAGCAGGTTCTGCGCCTGCTCGGCCGCGGCCCGCTGGGTGAAGTTGACCAGGTACACCGGCGCCCGCTCGCGGGCGAGCAGGTCGGCCACCGTCTCGTGCAGCGGCGTCTCGGCGTAGGAGAATTCGAGCGGCACCGGGCGCAGGGCGCTCTTCACCTCGGCCACCTCGCGCCCCGACAGCCGGGCCAAGCTTTCCTTGATGGCGGTCATGTCGCCGAGGGTGGCCGACATCAGGAGGAAGGTCGCCTCGGGCAGGGTGAGCAGCGGCACCTGCCAGGCGACCCCGCGGTCCTTGTCGGCGTAGTAGTGGAACTCGTCCATCACCACCGCCTCGGCGAACAGGCGCGACTCGCGCAGGCAGAGGTTGGACAGCACCTCGGCGGTGCAGCAGACGATGGGGGCGTCGCGGTTGATGCTGGCGTCGCCGGTGGACATGCCGACGTTCTCGGCGCCGAAGGTGGCGCACAGCGCGAAGAACTTCTCGTTCACCAGCGCCTTGATGGGGCAGGTGTAGAACGACCGCTTGCCCTCGGCCATCGACTTGAAGTGGAGGAAGGTCGCCACCAGCGACTTGCCCGAGCCGGTGGGGGTGGCCAGCACCAGGTGCTTGCCCGCGAGCAACTCGAGCAGCGCCTCTTCCTGGGCGGGGTACAGCGACAGCTTCTGCTCGGCCACCCAAGAGACGAACCGGTCCAGCACCTGGTCGGCGGTGAGCGCCGGTTGACCGGGTTTCGGCAGGAGCGCGCTCAAGGGAGTGGGGACGGCGGGCGGCTCCATGGCGATTGCGGACTATAGGGTCCCGCCGCGCGGCTTCGCGCAGGTACCTGAACTGGACGCCGCCGGCCTGGCGCGTTGGAACGCCTACTGGGCGACGCTCACGACGAAGCCGCCTCGGCTCGCGCCCGAGGTGTCGGTCAGGAAGTAGTCGACGACGACGTAATAGGCCAACCCCGCGGTCGCGTTGAAGGTGAGCACTTCCGTCCCGCCCCCGAAGGCCTGGTCCCGGTCGGCGATGCAGGTGGCCGGGGCGCAGGCTGCGTCGAGCACGTACACGCCGACATCGAAGCCCCGTTGCGAAATCGCCGTGATGGTCGCGACGCCGGTCGAAGGCGCCGTGTACTTGTAGACGACGTCGGCACCGGGGTAGCTGCCGCACTTCAAGCTCGGGGCCGGGTCGAGGTCGTTCGCGGCAGCGAGCGTGCTGCCTGAGACGGAAACGTTCGGCGGCAGGGTGACGGCGGTCGCGCAAAGGTCGTTCGGAGCTGGGACCGCCGCCAGGTCTACCTCGAGGGCAAACGGGCCCTGCGAGAGGACGCCGTCCGCGGCGTCCACCCAGACATACTCGGTGGAGTTGGGGGCGATGCCCAGCCGCAGCCCGAAGACGTCGTAGTCCGGGTACGGGTACCCCTCGCACACCCACTGAGCGCTCGCGCTCGTGCTCGAGCAGACGTTGCGCACGTTCAGCAGTGGAGCGAGCTCGAAGGCGTTCTCGCTCACCAGCGAGAACCGGGCGTTGTAACCGGCGCTCGAGGCCCCGGTAGCGTACCGGTACACGACGTCGCTGCCGGCCGCGGACTCGGCCGTGTAGCAGGAGTCATTGTTAGTGTTGCTCGACGCGCCTCGCGTGGTGCCGTGCACGACGGCCCCGCCGTCGGTGAAGGAGAGCAACTGGGCGGTCGCGCAGCTTGCGTTCGCCGGCGCCGGGTCCGGCGCGGTGAGCGTCACGTTCATGGAGAACGGGCCGTCGTGAATCGGCGAGGCGCTGTCCACCACCAGGTAGTAGGTCCCCGCGGGTAGGTTCGAGGCCACGAGGTCGATCGGCCGGCCTGGGTTTGGCGCCTCGACGCAGCCCGGCCCGCCTCCGTCGGCGGCGACGCCGGTGAGCGCGCAGTCGGCTGAGTCGCGGAGGTAGACGTAGGGCCACAGCGACCCGGCATCGCCGGCCACCGGCGCCACCTTGACGGACACCTTCGTCGAAACCTTGGTGACGAATCGGTAGACGAGCTCATTCCCGCTCTGGTCCATGCTCGTGCCGCAGGCGTTGCCGTAGTCGTTCCAGTACCCCTCCGTGGTCGCGTTGACGGTCTCGCTCGAGCCGCCGTCGGCGAAGAGGATGAACGGGTCGGCGCAGGTGTCGCCTTTCCGCGGCGGGTTCCTGAGACTGACCGTCACCGTCTGCGGTCCCGAAGTGGGTGCCGAATCCGAGTCCACGAACAGGTAATAGTGGCCAGGCGCCAAGTCCTTCGCGAGCAGCATTTCGGTCTGGCCGCTCGAGGTGGTGTTCGCGCATTGCACGTCGGCGGCCGTCTCGCATGGCGACGAGCGCAGGTAGAGGACCGGGTCCACCCCGGGAGCCCCGGTGGACGAAACCTTCACGTCCTGCGTCTCCGCGAGGTTCAGGTGGTACACGAGGTCACGACCTCCGCTCGACGTGGCGCAGCCGGCGTCGAAGTCGTCCGCCGCCCGGGTGGTGTCGGCCTGGAAGGTCACCGAGTTGGTTCCGCCCGGAAAGGTGATGTCCTGTGGCTTGGCGCAGGAGTCGTTCTCGGGAAGCGGCGTCGGCGGGCCCACGACGACCGTCACCGTCTGTGGCCCCGCCGAGAACCCGTCGTAGCTGTCGACGAAGAGGTAGTAGTCGCCTGGTGGCACGTCCTCGAGCACCAGCGTCTCGAGGCCATTCGCGTTCGTGGCGTCAGCGCAGGCCAACGGCAGCTCGGCGCCCGCGACACAGGGTGCCCGGCGCACGTAGAGGACCGGGTCGACGCCGAGAGATCCCTGGCTCGAGAAGGTGAGATTCACGATGGCGGCGAGGTGCACGCGGAAGACTTTCTCTCTACCCGTGGCGTCCGTGGAGTGGCAGCTGCCCTGGCGGACAGCCGAGCCGGTGGTGGTGTCGACGGCGAAGGTGACTTCCGCTGTTTCGCCGACCAGCGTCCCCAGGGCCAGGTCCGTTACCGCGGCGCAGCTCTCGGCCAGGCCTCCGTCCGGAGTTCCTCCGTCCTGGTTCGCCACGCAAGTATTCGTTGGGCTGCAGACCGGCGTCGCTCCGGCACAGTCGCCGTTGCCGAGACACTCGACGCAGGCGCCAGCGCCGCTGCCGGCCACGGGGTCGCACATCGGGTTGGGGCCGGAACAGCCGGCCGCCGCGGTGCAAACTCGGCAAGTGCCGTTGTCGCAGAACGAGGTCTTGTCGCTGCAGTTGGCCGGACCACAGGTCGAACCGCCGCCGTCCGATGGCCCGGCGTCCACGTCGCCAGCGGCGTCCGCTCCTCCTCCGCCGTCCGCCGCTCCGGTCTTGCAGAGTCCATCGGCTGGGTCGCAGACCTTTCCGGCCTCCGAGCACCTGACTCTGAGGCACTTGTCCACGTTGTCGCAGCCGCTGGCGAGAAGGACCGCCAACGCGAGCGATAGGGTGCCCAACCGCAATTGCTGGGACATCGGGAATGCCCTCCGAGCGCCGCACACTAGCCGACGCGAGCGGCCGCAGAGCGGATTCTCGCGGGCGGCCCTGTCAACGCGTGAGAGGAAGCTTCGCCCCCTACTCGACGACGGCCGAGCGGCTCGAAGTGGCAGTTCCGCCCGGACGTCCGCTGTCCACCCCGGGGTGCGCTCATGGTATTGACCGATGCCTCCGCGCTTGGGGCCAACATGGTTCGCCGAAACAGAGCCCGTCAGCTCTCGCTGCCGTTCTTCTTCCTCATTACCTTCTGCGGAGCACCGAGGGCGTCGCTGCGCGGCGCTACCGAGGCGCTACCGTCGTTCGTGACCGAGGAGGTCGAGCCGTACGTGACGGGCCCTCGGGGCATTGGGCGCATCAGGCTCGACGGCACGGGCGACCGTGTCATTTTCCCGCCCGGCCACTTCATTCGCGACGTCACCGCTGACGGAACCTTCATGGCTCTGAGCGACGACGATACGAATCTCCGCGTAGGCGACACCCGGCAGGGCACGTTGCGTGCGGTGTCGCAGCTCGCGAAACGGGTGAGCGAGGCGGCCTTCTCGCCCGACGGCAAGACGCTTGCGGCCACCCGGCACGCCGACTTCGACCTCCCGCAGAGCCGCCAGGTGGAAGACGACACCGTCTACCTCATCGACGTCGAGACGCTCGCCGCGCGCGAGCTGCCGGCCGCGACTGACCACTGGCCGGTGCGCCTAGGGTGGAGTACAGCCGGCGACGCGCTCTACCTTCGCATGCAAGAGGGCCCCAGCCAGGTGGTGAAGGTCGCTGACGGAACGCGAACTGAGCTCAGCCAGAGCGAAGCGCCCTTCCCCTTGCGGCAGAATCTTCTGTGGGGGGACCACCTCACTTGTGCAACCAGCGGGGTGAAGGCGGTGGCGGTTGGCTTCGACGAGGGCATCGACCTGGTCGCCGTCGATGGCAGTTCGCGGCGCATCGTCACGATTGACAACGGCGGGCGGAGGGCCGGCTGCGGAGATCAATTCCAGGCGCTCTCGCTCCTTTACCTCACGCCCCATTGCAGCGCGGTTGTCTTCAGCTTCGGCAGGGTACTATACGTGGCCAGCGTCGACGACGGCCGGCTCGGCCGCCTGGGCGACTGGACCGGGAGCTTGCTACCCCCCTGAGCGTGGCAAGCAATTCGAGCTTGCGGAGCCGAAGCGAACCCAGGTTGGCCAATGATGAGAGTCATGATTGCAACGAGACTGGGATGGGCAGTTCTCTTGTTGGCGCCGCTCGGTATCTCCGCCGGGGACGCAGGGTCTGCGCAGCAGCCTTTCCGAGGTCACAAGGTGGGAACGCTCTTCGAAGGCGTGCTGAAGTCCGCCGCCTCGCAGATCGAGTCCGAGCCCGCGATTTTCTTGCTCCAAGCAAGAACGGGTCAAGACGGCAAGGCGGGTGTGGCGGTGGGCCATGGCGACGAGCACGTCGTCGGTTTCGCCGAGCTGTCGTACAGTCATTCGAAGCTCTGCGACGTGACGGAGACGCCCGACAGCATCACTTTCGACTGTCCGAAGATCGCCGCTTCCTTCTCCGGGAAAGTCTGCCCCGATTGCAGGGCGCCGGTTCTTCGGCGACCGCGCTAGGGTACAGAACCTGTCGTAGGACAACGGCACCCCGTTCACTTTCCCCATGGATGCGGCCATCGGGGTCCGGAACGCCGATTTCGGCAACGGTCTACGCGTGAGATGAAGTTTCGCTCCCTACTCGACGACGGCCAGCTTTGCGCCGTTCTCGACGGCGCTGCCTTCCTTCGCCGGCAATTCGACCACCTTGCCGGCCTTGGGGCTCTTCAGCTCGTTCTCCA
>JAHFDQ010000507.1:0-2021 GCA_023248915.1 Archangiaceae bacterium
GTCGCGTACGTGCAGTGGGCGAATGACAACCCGGCGGTGCTCGCGCAGGAAGCGTCGCTGGCCGCGGCGATCACCGAGGCGTCGTGCCCCATCCTCTCGACGATTCAGGTGTGGGCGCAGGACAAGACCAAGCCGAACGTGCGCGTCTTCCAGGGGCTCATCTCGGGCAGCGCCGCGTCGAAGATCAAGCCCGAGAAGGCGAAGGAGTTCGCCGACACCCGCTACATTCGGCTGTTCGAGAAGGTGAAGAGCGTCGCTTCAGGGGACGACCTGTCGGCCGAGAGCGGAAGGCCGGTCGCCAGGCCCGGCAAGTAGCGCAAGAGGTCTGGCTCAGCTCGGCGCGCCCGGGGTCGGGCCGCCGGGGTTCAGCGGGCCGCTCGGGGGCAGCTCGGAAGCGTCGACCAACTGCACCCGCAGTCGGAAGAACAAGTAGAACAGATAGGCCGCGAGTGCCGACCCGACGCTGCCTAGGACGAACATGAGCTGGGTGCGTTGCCAGGCGTGCGCGCGCTCGAGAATGTCGCGGCGGGTCTCGAACGAAGCGAGCTGGCGCTCGGCCGTCGCGTCGTCCAAGGTGACGGTGTACTCCTTTGCTTCTGCGTCCGCGCGGGCCCCGTACCAGCCCGCCTCGGACTTGAGGCGCGCCGACCGGACGTAGCTGGCGACCGCCCCGCCCGCGCACAGGACGGAGAGAGTCATCGCCACGGCCACACTGCGGGAGCGCATCCGTCCCTCGACCGCAACCGGCTTCTTCGCGGTGGCCGGGAATGGTAGGCACCCGGTCCAGCATGGGCAAGCCCTACCGGCCGAAGGACCACTACTTCAGGAAGGCCAAGGCCGAGGGCTTTCGCGCGCGCTCGGCGTTCAAGATCGAGGAGATCGTCCGGCGCTTTTCGCTCTTGCGCTCGGGCGCTCGGGTGCTCGACCTGGGCGCCGCCCCGGGCGGGTTTCTGCAGGTGCTCTCGGAAGCGGTCGGGCCGAAGGGCGAAGTGTTCGGCGTGGACGTGGCGGCCATTCGCCCCCTCGGGCGCGCGAACGTGAGGACGGCCGTGTTGGACGTGCTGGCGGAAGGGTTCGACGAGCGGCTCGAGGCGCTGGTCGGGGGGGCCTTCGACCTGGTGGTGTCCGACCTGGCGCCGAAGACGACCGGAATCCGTGGCACCGACGAGGCCCGTTCTCTGGCGCTGGCGGAAACGGCGCTGCGCCTGGCGCTTTCGCGCGGCAAGCCGGGCTCGGCGTTCGTCACCAAGCTGTTCATGGGGGGCGACTTCGAGCCCTTCCGAGCTAGCCTGCGCGAGGCATACGAAGAGGTGAAGGTGGTCAGGCCCGAGGCGACGAGAGGCGCGAGCGTCGAGGTCTACCTGGTCGGGTTGCGGCGTCGGGCAAGCCTGCGCGCAGGCTGAGGCTCGCGGAGGAGGACATCGATGAGGCTGCTCCTGGTAGCGGTGGCGCTCTCTGGCGCGACGTCCGGACCGGTTGCCAAACCCCCCGAGTGGGCCGAGATCGACCGCTGGGTAGAAGACCAGAAGGTCGAGTCCGCTTCCCATGGAGCCGAGGCGCGCCTGGCCGCGGCCAAGGCCTCGGGCGACGCCGACGAGTGGACGCGG
The DNA here is from genome assembly GCA_023248915.1 of Archangiaceae bacterium. Lineage (GTDB taxonomy): Bacteria > Myxococcota > Myxococcia > Myxococcales > Myxococcaceae > JAHFDQ01. The sequence continues at coordinate 1,608 of JAHFDQ010000507.1, forward strand.
GCGCTGGCCAAGGTGACGCAGCTTCGCATCGCGCTCGAGGGCTACGAGACGGCGGTGCGCTTTCTTCGCACCGAGACCTGGCCGAAGAGCCCGCCGCACCGGGCGGTGCTCGACCTCGTCTACGCCGGCGCGCTCGAGACCTACGCCCAGGCCTACTCGTGGGAGTTGCGGCAGCGCGAGCACGTCGACTCGAAGGAAGTGGTCGACCTGAAGTCCTGGACCAGCGACGAGGTGCACGCCGAAGCGCAGCGGGCGTTCGAAGAGGCCTGGCGGGACCGCGAGGCGCTGGGGAGCGTGCCGGTCAGCCGATTCGCCTCGGTGCTCGAACCCGGCAACTACCCGCCGGGAATCCGCAACACGTTGAGGGACGTCGTCAGCCACCTGCGGGTCGAGTCCCTGCAAGACAGCTCGGAC
>JAHFDQ010000507.1:2031-4468 GCA_023248915.1 Archangiaceae bacterium
GAACGGGCTCTACCGGCTCGACCTCGCCGCGCTGGTGAAGGGAGACGCGGCCAGCTCGAGCCGGGTCAAGCTGGACGACGCCTCGGTGCCTCCGCTCACGCGCGCCTCGGCCATCCTCGACGACCTCGACGCGTGGCACTCGGGCCGGGGCGAGCGGGAAGCGGCGCTGGAAGCCAGGCTGGCTCGGGTCGAGCTGCTGGCCCGGCTCTTTACCGAGCCCGCGCAGCGCGCGGTCATCCGCAAGGACTTGGAAGCCCGGCTCCCAGCCTTTCGCGACGTCGCCTGGTACTCGGCGGGCGCCGCCAAGCTGGCCGAGCTGCTCCGCGACGGGGGAGACTTCGTCGCCGCGCTGCGAGTCGCCGGCGAAGGGAAGGCCGCGTTCCCGAAGTCGATCGGCGGCCAGCGGTGCGCGTCAATCGCCCAGGGCATCGAGGCTCCGGACTTCCAGGTGTCGGCCATGACCGCCGACGGCCCCGGGCGGCGCTCGATCGAGGTGACTCACAAGAACCTGGCCGAGCTCTACTTCCGGTCCTACCCGGTCGACCTCGAGAAGTGGATTGCCCAGACGCGGGAGTACGGGGTGCTGCCCTCGGCAGTGGAGATCTCGCGCCTGATGAGCTCGGCCAAGCCCGAGAGATCCTGGACCGAGAAGCTGCCGGCCACGCCCGATTTTCAGTCGCACCGCACCTTCGTCACTCCGCCGGTGACGAGCGCGGGGCTCCATGTCGTCGTCGTCTCGGCGCGCAAGGACTTCGGGGCGGCCGGCAATCGGCTGCTCGCGGTGCGGCTGATTCTGGGCGACCTGGTGCTGCTGACCCGCACCGATGTCGATGGCGGGCTCGAGGCCTCGGTGGTCTCGGGAGGGACGGGCAAGCCGCTGGCCGGCGCCGAGGTGATGCTCTACCGGGCCGACTACCGTTCGGGCTTCTCGGTCGCCGAGCGGCGCCGCACCGACGGGCAAGGGGTGGCCGCCTTCAAGTTCGACGAGAAGAAGCGGGGCAACTCGTTCTATGTGCTGGCGAAGCTCGGGGCACAGGTGACGCTCGACGCTCGCGGGAGGGCACTGTTCCGGCAGGCCGAACCCGGGCCAGCCGATGCGGCGCTGGTGTTCACCGATCGCAGCGTCTACCGGCCGATGCAGAAGGTGCTCTGGAAGGTGATCGCCTACCGGGGCGACGCCGCGGCGGCGCGCTATCAGACGCAGCCCGGCGCGGACGTCACCGTCACCCTGACCGACCCCAACGGGCAGGCGGTGGCGACCCAGAAGGTCCGGACCAACGGCTTCGGGTCGGCGGCCGGCGAATTCGTGGTGCCCTCGGGTCGGCCGCTGGGCTCATGGAGGCTCGGCACCACGCCCTCGGGCGGCGCGAGCGTTCGGGTCGAGGAGTACAAGCGGCCGACGTTCGAGGTCTCACTGCGCGCTCCCGAGGCGGCCCTTCGAATCAACCGGCCGGCGACACTCGTCGGCGAGGCCCGCTACTACTTCGGCCTGCCGCTGTCGCGCGGCGCCGCCCGGTGGAAAGTCGTTCGATCGCCCCATTTTCCCCGCTGGTGGGACTGGCTGTGGACCGGCCCAGCGTCCCGCACCGAGACGGTCGCCGGAGGCACGTCTGAAATCCAGCCGGACGGCACCTTCCGGGTCGCTTTCACGCCCGAGGCCGACGAGGCGAACGTGGACCGGGGAGTCACCTACCGCTACGACATTTCGGCGGACGTGACCGACGACGGCGGCGAGACGCGGTCGGCGACGCGCGCTCTTCGCTTGGGGCGGGTGGCGGTCGAGGCCCAGGTGCTATTCGAGGGAGGCTTCGCCCGCGCCGGCTCGCACACCCAGGCGACCCTGGTTCGATCGGGGCTCGACGGCCAGCCCTTGCCCGGGAAGGGCCAGTGGCGCCTGCTGTCCCTCGCGGTGCCAGCCGAGGTGCAGCTTCCGGCCGACGAACCGATTCGGGTCGCTCCCGAACCGGCCGGGCCTTCTGAGACTCCCAAGTTCGAGACGCCCGGCGACCGGCTGAAGCCCCGCTGGCAGACAGGGGTGTCACCCGCGGCGACGATGCGGGGCTGGGCAGACGGGGACGAGGTCGCTTCGGGCAACGCCGACCACGACGCCAAGGGCGAGGCGCGCGTCGAGCTGCCGGTGCTCCGGCCCGGCGCGTACCGGCTGCGCTACGAGACGGCGGACGGATTCGGCGAGAAGTGCGAGGCCGCGAACGAGCTCATCGTTTCCGGACCGGCGCTGGCGCTGCCGGTGCCGCTCTTCCTGTCCGCCGAGACCGACCGGGTGGAGGCGGGGGGTACCGCCCGGTTGCTGGCTCACTCCGGGCTCGTCGGGCAGCCGATGGTGCTCGAGGTGTTTCGCGGCGGCCGTCGGGTGGCGCGGCGGGCGTTCACGTCCGGCAAGGACTCGGCGCTCATTGAGCTGCCCGTCGCCGCCGCC
>JAHFDQ010000508.1 GCA_023248915.1 Archangiaceae bacterium
GTCGCCGACGTTCATTCCGCCGATGAAGCCCGTCTTGCCGTCGACGATGGTGAGCTTCCGGTGGGTCAGGTGGTCGCCCAACGGCCCCGGCCCCTGCGCCCGCACCTCGACGCCGTGGTTGGTCATGAACTTGAAGACGTTGGCATCAGTCGCCACGCCGTGCGTCTCGCGCGAGCCCACCGGATCGTAGACGAGGCGGACCTTGCACCCGCGGTCGGCGGCGGAAGCCAGGCACTTGGCCATGTCCCAGCCGGTGTTGTCCGACTCGAACGAGAAGACCGACACGTTCACAGACGACTTCGCCTCGGCGATGGCCTTGTACATGGCGGGGAACGCCTTCTGGCCGTCGATGAGCGGTTCCACCTTCGTCCCGGGGCGCACCTCGGTGTTCGTCGCCGAGTCGAGGTAGCGTTCGAAGCCGGCCCAATCGCCGGGGCGGGCCCGGTTCGCCTGCAGCAACGCCTTCAGCTCGGTCGCCGCGGGGCCCTTCAAGAGCTTCACCGCGTCTCTCAGGTAGCCAATCTCTCCCAGGACGGCGTCGACGTGCCCGGCGTCTGTGCCGTGCGCGAGCACCAACCGCAGAGCCTGGCGGCTGCGTTCGGTGGCGTTGCCGAACAGCTTCCCCGGCAGGCTGGGGTCGAGCAGCCGGCGCACGGCCTGGCCGAGCGCGCGGTCGGACAGCTTCGCGAGCTGCGCGTCGGACGACGCCACCAGCGTCGACAGTTGCGCCTGGTCGCCGGGCCAATCGAAGAGCGCGCGGGTTTCGGCGGCCGTCTTGTCGGGCACCCGCTCGAGCACCAGCTTGGCCACGTGGGCCTTGGGCACGAAGTACTTCTCGACGCCGCCCAACAGGTTGCCGCCAGACGCCTTGGTGCTGCGCCCTAACTGCGCGAGGCCGCGGGCGGTCGAGGCCGCCGCCGCGCGGGTCTCTTGGCCGAGGGCGCCGAGGCCCGCGCGCAGGCTCTTCACGGTGGGCGGCTTGGCCCGCGCCGTCGCCTTCGATGACGGCTTGGCGGCGGCCGGGGGGCGGGAAGGGGTGAGGCTGACGGGCGACTTCGGCACGACTGACTCCGTTTCCGTCAACTCGGCGGCGGGCCGCCATTCTCGCCGAAAACCAGGGTTTTCGCCGCGCTCTTAGAAGTCGGCCAGCCCCGGAGCGCGGGGGTAGGGGTTGGCGTCGCGGATGTTGGTCAGGCCACAGACGTAGACCACCAGCCGTTCGAAGCCCAGGCCGAAGCCGGCGTGCGGCACGGTGCCGTAGCGCCTCAAGTCGCGGTACCAGCCGTAGCGGGCGCGGTCGAGCTTGAAGCGGTCGAGCCGCTGGTCGAGCACGTCGAGCCGCTCTTCTCGCTGGCTGCCGCCGATGATTTCGCCGATGCCGGGGGCCAGCACGTCCATCGCCGCCACCGTCCGGCCGTCGTCGTTCAGGCGCATGTAGAAGGCCTTCATCGCCTCGGGGTAGTTCATCACCACCACCGGCCGGCCCACGTGCTTCTCGACCAGGTAGCGCTCGTGCTCGGTCTGCAAGTCCTTTCCCCACTGTGCGGGGTACTCGAACTTCTGGCCGGACTTCTCGAGAATCTCGATGGCGCGGGTGTAGTCGAGCCGCTCGAAGCTCGACCCGACGAAGGCCTCGAGGCGCGACGCGACCGTCTTGTCGTGGCGTTCGACGAAGAAGGCGAGGTCGTCGCCGCGCTCTTCCAGCACCGCCTTGAAGACGAACTTCAGGAAGTCCTCGGCGAGCTGGGCGTCGTCCGAGAGGTCGGCGAAGGCTATTTCGGGCTCGACCATCCAGAACTCGGCCAAGTGCCGGGTGGTGTTGGAGTTCTCGGCGCGGAAGGTGGGACCGAAGGTGTAGACCTTCGACAGGGCCAGGCAGTAGGCCTCGACGTCGAGCTGGCCCGAAACGGTGAGGAAGGTTTCCTTGCCGAAGAAGTCCTTCTTCCAGTCGATGGCGCCCTTGTCGTCGCGGGGCAGGTTGGCCAGGTCGAGCGTCGAGACCCGGAACATCTGGCCGGCGCCTTCCGCGTCCGAGGCGGTGATGATGGGGGTGTTGACCCAGAGGAAGCCGCGCTGGTGGAAGAAGCGGTGAATCGCCTGGGCGATGCAGTGGCGCACCCGCGACACCGCGCCGAAGGTGTTGGTGCGCGGGCGCAGGTGCGCCACCTCGCGCAGGAATTCGAGGGTGTGCTGCTTCGGCTGCACCGGGTAGGTGTCGGGGTTGTCCACCAGGCCGATGACTTCCACCCGGGTGGCCTGCACCTCGACGGACTGCCCCTTGCCCTGCGACTTCACCAGCGGCCCGGTGCAGATGACCGAACAGCCGCTGGAGAGGCGCTGGACTTCGGTGGCGTAGTTCGGCAGAGCGGCGGGGGCCACCACCTGCAAGGAGTCGAAGCTCGAGCCGTCGTTCACCGCGAGGAAGGACAGGCCGGCCTTCGAGTCGCGGCGGGTTCGAATCCACCCGCGCACGGTGACTTCCGAGTCGAGCGGGACGGCGCCGGACAGCGCCTGCTTCGTCGTGACGATGCGCATGGGAGCGGCAGATACCACAGACGCAGGCCGTCCCGCGCTTGCCCGCCCGGAGGTCGCGTGCCAGCCTTCACCCCGTCATGGCCGGCAAGCCCTATTTCCTCTGGGACGTGGATGTCACCGAGGATCAACTGCGCGAGAAGCTGCGTTCCGGCGACCCGGACGCGCGCGCTCAGTGGCAGGGCTGGGTGATGGCTGAGGCTCGCTACGACGACGTGTGGAAGTACCTGACGCTGGAAGACGTGCTTCGGGACTGGCCGCACATCCAGCGGCACCTTGGTCGGATGCGCGGGTACTGGGAGTTTCTCCTCGACGGTTGGCGTCGACAGGGCCTGATTCATGCCTAGCGCGCTCGTGGGGCTACAAGGAGCCTTGCTCGACGCATTCTTCGAGCGGGAACAGCGGTGGTTTCTCACCGGAGGCGCGGCGTTGGCGGGCTTCTACGAGAGCCCGCGCCCAACCGAGGACCTGGACTTCTTCGCGCTTCCGGGCCCCGACATGGAAGACGGAGTGCGTTCCCTCGCCGCCGCCGCCGCCGCATGCGGGGCGCGGCTCGAGGCGAGGAAGACGTTTCCGGACTTCAGGAGTTTTCTCGCCAGCCGCGGCGAGGAAACCTGCCTCGTCGACTTAGTCATCGATCGCGCGCCGGCGCTGGAACCCCAGAAGCTGCGGGTGGGTTCCGTCAACATCGACTCGCGGAGAGAGATTGCCGCGAACAAGGTCTGTGCCCTGCTGGGCAGGTCCGAAGTGAAGGATCTGATCGATCTGCGGTTCCTGCTTGGAACAGGCATCAGCCTCGAGCAGGCCCTGAGCGACGCGCGCGTCAAGGACGGGGGGTCCGACCCGGCAACACTTGCCTGGGTGCTCGAACAGATCAGCATCTCTCCGGACGCGAGGCTCCCGTCGGGGGCAGACGCGGTGGAGCTCGACCTGTTTCGGAAGGAACTGGTCGCCCGGCTTCAGCGCCTTGCGTTCAATACGACTCAGGGTGGCAACTAGGTTTCTGCGAGCGCCCATGATTCGACGAACAACTCTCCTCGGCTTGCTCGGGCTCGGCCTCGCGCAGGGCTGCGCGCACCCGATGCCGGCGATGCACGGCGGCGAGGGAATGCACCACCGCTTCGACGACCCGGCGGCGTGGGCGGCGCGGTTCGACGACCCTGGGCGCGACGCGTGGCAGAAGCCGGACGAGGTGATTCGGGTTCTCGCCTTGCCCGACGGGGCCAAGGTCGCCGACCTGGGCGCGGCCACCGGCTACTTCTCGGTGCGCTTCGCCCGGGCGCTGCAGAAGGGCAAGGTGTACGGCATCGACATCGAGCCGTCGATGGTGACGTACCTCGACGAGCGGGCCCAAAGAGAGTCGCTGCCGAACCTGGTCGGAGTGCTGGGCGCGCCCGACGACCCGAAGCTGCCCGAACCGGTCGACCTGGTGCTGGTGGTCGACACCTTTCACCACCTCGATGACCGGCCCGCGTACTTCCGGAAGCTGCAATCGCGGCTCGTCCCCGGAGGTCGGGTGGCCATCATCGACTTTCGCCGTGGCCAGCCGATGGGGCCGCCCGACGCGCACAAGATTCCCGCCGAGCAGGTGAAGACCGAGATGGCCGCCGCCGGGTACTCGCTCGTCGCCGAGCACGCCTTCCTGCCGAACCAGCACTTCCTGGTCTTCAGGCGGCCCTAGGCAGCAAGGGAATCGCATCTTCGGTTGAGGGGTCTCGGACGCACTGCGATAGCGATGGGCCGGGTCCTGTCACCTGCGTGGGGACCTTCCCGCTGGCGCGTTCCGCTGCATCGGCCTTTACCATCGCCTTGTCGGGTCTTCACCTGTCCGAGCGCGGCCGCGAATTAGATGCGATCGCGCTGAGGAGTGAGCGGATCCCGCCCGGGGGGGCGGTCGAAAAAGCGGCCTGTTTTGGCCGAGAAAGTTCTCGGA
>JAHFDQ010000509.1 GCA_023248915.1 Archangiaceae bacterium
CTGCGTCCAGGTTCTTCACGGTGACGGTCGCGCCCGCGGCCACCGTGAGGCTGGAAGGAGAGAACGTGTAGTTCGAGATGGTGATGGTCGCCCCGGCGGGTACGTCGCCTCCCCCGCCGCTCGAAGAGCATGCCCCGAGAACCCCCGCCGCCACCGCGCCGAACAGCCCCGACTTCACCCAGCTCATGGTCGTTCCCCCCCGGTTTCGCGCCGCCCGGCCGTCCGGGAGCGCGTGCGTGTTCCGATGGCCACGCCGGCCGACCTCGGCAAGGCGGCGGCCGCCCCGTCCGCGCCGACGAGCGGGCTTCTGGACACCCGGCAATGCACACCCGCTCTGGAATCGATAGAACGAGGTCCCATGGAAAGCAGGAACCCGGCGACCGGCGAGCTGGTGAAGCGGTACGACGAGCTGTCCGAGCGAGAGTTGGACGCGAAGCTTGCGCTGGCCCGGCGCGCCTTCGAACGCCACAGGCGGACGTCCTTCGCGGACCGGTCAAAGCCGATGAGCCGGGCCGGAGAGCTGCTCGAACGCGACAAGCGTCGCCTGGGCGCCCTGATGACTCTCGAAATGGGCAAGACGCTGAAGGCCGCCGTGGCCGAGGCCGAGAAGTGCGCCTGGGTGTGCCGCCACTACGCCGAGCACGCCGAGCGGTACCTGGCCGACGAGGTGGTCGAGACGGCGGCCCGGAAGAGCTTCGTGCGCTGCCTGCCGATTGGGCCGGTGCTGGCGGTGATGCCCTGGAACTTCCCCTTCTGGCAGGTGTTTCGCTTCGTGGCCCCGGGCCTGATGGCGGGCAACGTGGGCCTCTTGAAGCACGCTTCGAACGTTCCCCAGTGCGCGCTCGCCATCGAGGCGCTCTTGCGCGAGGCGGGGTTCGACGAGGGGGTTTTTCAGACGCTGCTCATCGGCTCGGGCGCGGTGTCAGGCGTCATCGCCGACCCCCGGGTCGAGGCCGTCACCCTGACCGGCAGCGAAGGCGCGGGCGCCAGCGTCGGCGCCGCCGCGGGCCGCGCCCTGAAGAAGTCGGTGCTCGAGCTCGGCGGCAGCGACCCGTTCATCGTCATGCCCAGCGCCGACGTCGAGAAGGCCGCGAAGACGGCGGTCACCGCCCGCTGCATCAACAACGGGCAGTCCTGCATCGCGGCGAAGCGCTTCATCGTCCACGAGGCGGTGTACGGCGAGTTCGAGCAGCGCTTCGTCGAGGGCATGCGGGCGCTGAAGGTCGGCGACCCGATGGCCGACGCCACCGACGTGGGCCCTCTGGCGACTCCTCAGGTACGGGACGACGTGGCGGCTCAGGTCGAGGCGTCCGTGGCCGCCGGAGCGAAGGTGCTGTGCGGAGGTGCGCGGCTGCCCGGGCCGGGAAACTTCTACGCGCCGACGGCGCTGGCCGAGATTCCCGAGGGTAGTCCGGCCTATCGCGACGAGCTGTTCGGTCCGGTCGCCAGCCTGTTCCGGGTGAAGGGGCTCGACGAGGCGATTCGGCTCGCGAACGACTCGACCTTCGGCCTCGGCTCGTCGGTGTGGACGCGCGACGAGGCCGAGCAGCGCCGCTTCATCGACGAGCTCGAGGCGGGGCAGACCTTCGTCAACGCGATGGTCGCGTCGGACCCGCGCCTGCCTTTCGGCGGAGTGAAGCGGTCGGGCTACGGCCGCGAGCTGGCCGAGGTCGGCATCCGCGAGTTCGTCAACCTGAAGACGGTGTGGGTGGCTTGACCGGCTTCTCTCGACCCTCCCGGGAGTTCAACACCAGGAAGATGGCCGCGGCACCGCAGGCGAGGGCGCCGGCGATCGCCGCCTGGTAGCGAGTCAGCTCGGACGCCGTCTCCATCTGGAGCTGGCACTCGTCGCCGGTCAACGCGGTGCAATCGACCGCGTCGGTGCGGAAGACCATCACCACCAGGAAGAGCGCTCCGCCGACCAGCCCCAGGCCAAGCCCCAGCAGCGCCGCACGGCCGACGGACGGTTTCATGGGGGAGAAGCTAGCCGTGTGCGGGGGGCAGGGGAACCGTCTCTTCGAGGGCCCGGCCCGGGCGGTGGTAGCTTCGCCCGCATGCGAATCCTCTATGGAGTGGTCGGCGAGGGCATGGGGCACGCCACGCGGTCGCGGGTGCTGCTCGAGGAACTGGTCAAGCGCCACGAGGTGCACATCGTCGTGTCCGGCCGGGCGCGCGACTACCTGGCCAAGCGCTTTGAGAACGTCCACGGCATCTGGGGCTTCACCATCAACTACGAAGGCAACTCGGTGAAGAAGTGGCAGACCGTGCTGCAGAACCTGAAGGGCGCGGTGGCGGGCTGGCCGCAGAACGTCCGCAAGTACTTCGAGCTGGTCGACGAGTTCAAGCCGGACGTGGTGGTGAGCGACTTCGAGAGCTTCAGCTACCTGTTCGCGAAGAACCACTTCCTCCCGGTCATCTCGGTGGACAACATGCAGGTCATCAACCGCTGCAAGCACGACGCGGCGCTGTTGGCGGGCCACGAAGATGCGTTCGAGATGACGCGCTCGCTGGTGAAAGCGAAGCTGCCCGGCGCCTTCCACTACCTCATCACCACGTTCTTCTACCCGCCGGTGCGCAAGGAACGCACGACGCTGCTGCCGTCCATCCTCCGGCCTGAAATCCTTACGGCGAAGAGCGAGCCTGGCGAGCACCTGCTGGTGTACCAGACCGCGACCACCAACCAGCGGCTGGTCGAGCTGTTGAAGGCCAGCCGCCTGCCGTGCCGGGTCTACGGCATGCGCCGAGACCTCACCGCGGACCTCGTCGACGACAACCTCACCCATCGGCCCTTCAGCGAAGCGGGCTTCATCGAAGACTTGCGCACCGCGCGGGCGGTGCTCGCGGGGGGTGGGTACACGCTGATGAGCGAAGCCGTGTACCTGCACAAGCCGATGTACTCGGTGCCGGTCGAGGGGCAGTTCGAGCAGGTGCTGAACGCGCTCCACCTGCAGAACCTGGGCTACGGGGCCTACGCGAAGGAACCGTCTCTCGAGACGCTGACCGCCTTCCTGAAGAAAGTGCCCGAGTGCCAAGAAGCGCTCGCTTCCTACCAGCAGAACGGGAACACGAAGATGATCGCCGCGCTCGAAGAGCAGTTGGCCAAGGCGTACGAGCACCGGGGCAGCTGGCAGGAAGTCAGCCACGGCTGAAGCCCGGGGCCGACTCGGCCCCAAAGCCCTTCGCGTACAGTGAGGCCGCCATGACCGCCCGACAGAACCTCGACCTCGCCCGCGCCTGGCTCGCCGCCTTCAACGCGCACGACGTGGACGCCCTGGTCGGCCTCTACGCCCCCGACGCCGTCCACACCTCGCCGAAGCTGCGGGTATCGCACCCCGAGTCGGGTGGGGTCATTCGCGGCAAGGCGGCCTTGTCGCTGTGGTGGCGCGAGTCGAACGTCCGCCTGCCCGGGCTTCGCTACGAGGAACGCTCGCTGACCGCCAGCGACGAGCGGGTCTTCCTCGAGTACCTGCGGCACGCTCCGAATGAGGCGCCGATACCGGTGGCCGAGGTGTTCGACGTCAGGGCCGGGCTGATCGTCGCCTCGCGCGTCTACCACGGCTGAGGGTTGGCCGCGTGCAGCCGGCAGCGCCGGTCAGCCGGCGCGGGCCTCTGAGACGAGTTGCTCTTCCAGCGCCTGCCAGTCCACCTCGGCGCCGAGGCGTGACAGGACCGCGTACAGCCCGAACCGGATGCGGAAGAGGAAGAGCAGCTTTCCCGGAAGCCGCAGCCGCGCCACCGAGCGCTTCTTCGCGATGACCTCGCGCATGGCGAGGCCGATGCCCCCTTCCATGCGCCGCCGGCCCGGACGGAGGACCGGGGCGTAGAACCCGCGGAGCAGCTCTGCCGCCGGGCCGAAGCCCTTCGGGCCAGGGTCGCGCGCGCCCAGCGCCACCAGCGCCTGGCGCATGGCCTCGAGGTCGCCGCCCCTCACCGCCGCCGACAGATGGGCCAGCTTCGCCACCGTTCCCGGGTCGAACTCGCGCACGCAACCGTAGTCGAGGATGACCAGCCGGCCGTCGGGGGCGAACAGCAGGTTGCCCGGGTGTGGGTCGGCGTTGAACAGCCCGTGGCGGTACACCGTGCCCAGGTAGAAGCGGTACAGCGCGGCGCCGAAGCGGTCCCGGGCGGCCTGGGTCGGGGCGCTCGCGAGGAAGTCTTCGAAGCTCTGGCCCTCGCACCAGGCGGTGCTGAGCACGCGCGCCGAACACCACTCCGGGTACACGTGGGGGACGGCCAGGTCGGGGTCCCCGCGGTAGAGGTCTCCGAAGCGCTGCTGGCGGCTCGCTTCCAGGGCGTAGTCGCACTCCTCGAGGAAGGTGGTCCGCGCCTCTTCCACCAGGTCCTCGACCTTCGCTCCGGGCAGCAGCAGTCGCGCCATTGCGACCCCGGCCCGCGCCGAGCGGAAGTCGGCGCCAATCGCGTCGTCGATGCCGCGATGGCGAACCTTCACGGCCAGGTCGAGGC
>JAHFDQ010000132.1 GCA_023248915.1 Archangiaceae bacterium
TCCCCGGCGCCGTTGAGCCGTTCGAGGAACTCCAGCTCGTGAGCCTGAAGCGGGAGCACGACAGCAAGGCGCTCGCGACACTCGGCCACGAGCTGGTCAAGCCACCTTGCGATGTCTCCGCGCGACGGCGCGAGGTTAGCGCGAAGCATCGGGACAAGGTCGCGCGGTGCGTCTGCCAGATCGCCCTGCACGTTCTCGGGCGACACCGTCCGCCAGTCCTTCCGGTTCATGCCACCGTAGACGACGAATCCGAGACGAAGCCGCGCGTGGTCGAGATCGGGGGCGACGAGGAGCCGGTGGGCGTCGAAGATATCGCGGTTGGCGCTCCGCGCGAGCAGCGCCGCCAACTTTCCCGCGCACAGCTCGTGAGGGTCGAGCACGGTCACGGGAGCCGCCTTGAAGGAACCCACCGGGAAGCACTCGGCGATCTTGGGAGCCCACAGGGGCGTGCGGAGCATGAAGTTGACGTCGAGCTCCAGGTTGCCCGAACCGCCCATCGATGCGACGTAGGTCAGACGCCACTTTCCGCCGGCGTGCTCGGACGGCATCCGCTTGACCGTGAGGCCCTCACGGGAGCAGACGGCTTGCACTGCCTGCTCCAACTTCGGGCGCTCCACGAGCATCGCCTCGCGGTCAGCCGCGCCGATGTAGTTGAGATCGATGTCCACCGACAGGCGCGGTACGTCGAAGTAGAACAGGTTGAGCGCGGTGCCGCCCTTCAAGGCGATCCGAGTCTTCAGGAACGGGTGGCTGTTCAGCGCGTCGAGAAGGGCGATCAGACGGAAGACCTTCTCGAGCTGTTCGCCGCCGAAGCCGGTCGACGCCACTTCGCGTGACAGATCTTGCGGGGTCAGGTTCATGCCACCTCTGCCCAGGTCCGGTTCACCACGCGTTCGGGTACCACGAGGTTCCAGCGAGTGAGAAGCTTGCCCGACTCACGCTTGCCGCGTTCCAAGTACATCGGCTGCGATGGTACGTGCTCTTGGAGGCGCTTGAGATGGCTCTCCTCGAGCATCAGCTCCTCTCGGTGCTGCTCGAGGAAAAAGCCGACCTTCGCCACCGTGACGGCCGAGCCCAGCTTCAGGGCGTAGTCCGTGACTGCATCGACGTCGAAGAACTCCACCGACTCAAGCGAACGCCAGATCTCCTCCCAGCCACCGCCATGGCGGGGCGCATCGAGGACGTCGACCAGCGTGCGCTCGAGTGTGGTCGCGCGTACCGGTAGGCCGTTGCGTGGGACCTCGACGAAGCCTCCTCCCAGGTCCGGCAGCCGGCGCAGCGAAGGAGGCACCGGAACTGGGACGAACTCGGTGCCGCGGAACTCGAAGGGCTTTGCGCGCGTGCAGGTCAGGTACGTGACCCGCCGCGAGAGGGAGTGGGCCCGGCCGTGGAGCTGCAGCGCTCCGTGGTAGGCGATCACTGCGTCCGGTGTGATCCGGCTCGCGAGGAGAAACGGGTCGAGCTGCAGATTTTCCGCCGAGATTCCGCGAGGCACGACCGCGTACAGCCCGCGGCGGACATGCAGCAGGTGCCCCGCGTGGAGGTGCTGCTGTAGGACCGCCTTGCTCGCCGTCGGCTTGCGCGCGATGCCCTCTCGGTGCGCGGACGCGAAGTCCTCGAACCGGAACACGGGATGGGTGGCAAAGTAGTCGACGGGCTTCATGTGATTGCCGTTCGTCTCCAGAGGATGACTAAATTATGACATCTGCGGGCATCAACGGCAAGTGCGCAGCTTGGCGTTACATGCCGTTAATCTCCACAAGGCCAATAAATTAGGCGCCTATCGGATATAAACGGCAAGCAGATGCGACCGTATCGTAACTAAACTACTGGATCTACTTAAACAATCTTGTTGCCGTCATGGCAACGCGAACTAGTGGGTGGCGCTCGGGCTCCGAAGGGCCGGCCACGACATTCGAGCTGTCGCTCCGTCGAACACTTCGTCGATGTTCAGCGAGGTGGGTCTGCCCGTGACGGCTCTGTCGGGGGACGTCGAGGCCGTCCTCCGCGCCTCCGACGGGGCTGCTGAGCGCGGCGCCATCGCCAGCATGCGGCTTGCTGCACGCGAACTTCCCCGGATCATTCAGACCTGGACGAAGGAGACGCTCGACGCCTGCGCGGGGGTCGAAGTGGTGACCGGGGGCATCGGTGGAATGGTGATCGGCCTGTCGGTCGCCGAAAAGGTTGGGGCTCGCTTCATCGAAGCCCACCTTCAGCCCATCGGAGCACCGACCGACGCCTACCCTGGCCTGCTGCTGCCCGGAGTCCCTCGATGGCTGGGAGGTTGGGGGCGACGCTTGAGTCAGCGTCTTTCGGAATCGGCCTTGTGGATGGGGTTCCGAGGACCGATGAGAACCGCGCGGAAGAAGGTGCTGGGGCTGAGCGGTGAGCCCAACGCGGCCCGAGGTCAGCCCGTGCTCTACGGCTTCAGCCGCCACGTGGTGCCGGTTCCCACTGACACTGACCGACCACGATTCGCGACGGGCTACTGGGTGCTCCCGACTCCCGAAGACTGGGTGCCGCCTCCTGCTCTGGAGGCGTTCCTCGCGCGAAAGGGCACCGTGGTGACCATCGGATTCGGCAGCATGGCGAGCCGCGACGCCGAGGCACTCACGCAACTGGTACTCGGAGCAGTGCGCAAGGCCGGCGTTCGCGCGGTGCTGGTCGCGGGCTGGGGCGGGCTCACGGCGGCAGCTTCCGGCGACGACGTCTTCTTCGCTGACTCGTTGCCGTACGAGTGGCTGTTCCCCCGCGTGGCGGCGGTCGTTCATCATGGCGGCGCTGGAACGACACGGCTTCCAGTCAACCACCTTCTCCTTGAACCATCCTCCGGGCGCGAGGCGGCTCGTGCCGCGAGGGTCGCGCGGATCTCCCCCTCGAGTCCGGCGCGGTCCCGGCGTAGGCGGCGGACGAACTGGCGATCCGCCGCCGTCTTCGGGTCGTACCTCGCGCTCCAGCCGATGATCTCCAGCATGATCGGCAGCAGACCAATTCCCTTCGAGCTGAGCCGGTAGTGACTCGCGGACCCGCGACCTGTCCCGGTCGTCTTCTCGATCACCCCGTCTTCCTCGAGCCGCACCAGGCGATCGGCGAGCACGTTGGTCGCGATCCCCTCCTCGGCGCGTAGAAAGTGCGTGTAGCTCGTCCGTTCCTTGAACATGAGGTCGCGGATGATGAGCAGCGTCCAGGCGTCCCCGAACACTTCGAGCGCGAAGTGAACGGGGCAATCGGATCTTCTCTGGCGACGTCTCATGGCGGCGAGCCGGTGCTATACTTGCTTTTCACAAGTATGGCCGAAGAACTCGAGAACGGCAAGTTGCGACTTCTGTGTTCTCGGGTTCTAACGGAAGCTCTCGAAGCCGACTCAGCGCGCGACCGAGGCGCTTGTACACGTTCGCCTCGGTGGTGAAGAGCCGTCTAGCGAGCTCGTGGGTCATCCAGGCGCGTGAATCTCGATGACCTCGACGCCCGAGCCGGGGCGGACCAACCCCGGGCAGTGGCGGGCCACTTCGATTGCCTCCTCGATGGTCGCGGCCGTGACGATCATGTACCCGCCGACCAGTTCCTTGACCTCCACGAGTGGCCCATCGGGTGCGGGCTGCGACGTGACGAGCCGTCCGGCGCCGAGCCTGCCCCCCATGTCGCTCAGGTTCTTCTGGAACTTCTCCCGCCAGTCGTTGAACTTCGCGTACATCGCTTGCATTTCGGCGGGCGAGGGCTTCCCTCCTTCTCGACCTCCACCAGGCAGGGTGCGCTGCAAACATAGGTACCTAGGCATGTTGTCTCCTTCATTCGTTGGGGTCGATCGCAATGACCGACAGCATAGGTCGTCCGACCACCCTTGTTTTGGACACCTGCGGCACACTTTTACGCGCGCGACGCGACCGGCGCCTTCGACCGGCGGCCCCAGGCGACGAACAGTGACAGAGCGCCGAGCAGGAAGTTGAACGGCGTGTTCGCCGCCTCTCCGCGCGAGACGTGGAAGACGATCGCGCCTGCCATCAGCCCAACGCAGCCGAGCGCGGCCAGCACCGCGAGTCCGGGCTTGATGCGCGTGACGGAAGGCAAGAGGACACCGAGCCCGCCCAGGAGGTCGAAGGCGGCAGTGAGGTAGAGAAAGCCCGGCGGCACCTGCCCCATCCACGGCATCTTCGCCCCGAGCTCGGGGATGGGCGTGGCCAACTTCCAGACAGCCGTGCCGACGAAGGTCAGCGCCAACAGCCCCTGGACGAGCCAGAGGCCCACGTGCAGCAGCTTCGAGGGCGGGTGGGGCATGTTTCCTCTCGCGCGTTTCCTATGGGTGACCCGGGCGGCGGCTGGCAACGCAGCTCGGTTCAATGGCCGAGACGACGAGACCTCGTTAAGGCAGACTTCCACTCTGGGAGGTCACTCGTGAACATTCTCCTGTGGATTCTGCAGGTCCTTCTCGCCCTGCATACCACCGTGGGCGCGCTGTGGAAGCTCTCCAATTCCGAGCAAACCCTGCCGTCCCTGAGCGCGATTCCCCACGGAGTCTGGCAGGCGATGAGCGTGCTCGAGCTGCTTTGCAGCCTGGGCCTGATCGTCCCGGCCATCAGCAGGCGCCTGGCCGTCCTGGCCCCCATCGCGGCGGCCTGCATCGCGTCGGAAATGTTGATCTTTTCGGCATTACACGTTCATTCCGGCAACGCGAAACACGGCCAAATGGTGTATTGGCTTGTCGTGGCCGCCATTTGCGCGTTCATCGACTATGGCAGGTTTGTGCTGAAGCCACTGGCCCGCCCCAGCGTCACTTGAACTCATGGTACTGCCGCAGCCCGTCGTCGACGAGCGGGTAGTAGTCACCCTTGCTGCCGACGTAGATGTGCGCCTTGGGCTGAAGCCCGGTCGGCGCGTCCATCGTTCCGGCGCAGATGGACATCTTCGATTCGCCCTGCTCGTCCCAGAGCAGGCTCGAACCGCACTCACCGCAGAAGCCGCGTCGCACCGTCTGGGTCTCCGCGTACCACTTGAGGCCGCGCTGCTCGACGAGCCGGAAGCCGGAACGATCGACCGCGGTGTACGCGCCGACGTGCCCGTGCCAGCGGCGGCACTTCGAGCAGTGGCAGAAGGTCACCGCCGTCAGCTCGCCGGTCACCTCGTACCGCACCGCTCGGCATGCGCAGGTTCCGGTTCTCATGTCGTTCTCCCGGCTTCCAACGCGAGCGCTTCTAACGGATCTGGGCCGTCCGAAACCACCCATCTCGAGTGCTCGAGCCAAATCTTCTCGAGGTCGGCCCCTTCGCCCAGACCCGCCTCGCGCGCCGACCAGGCGAGGACCATTCGGGCAAGGCCGGCTTCCGTCACCTGGGCGGCGTCCGGCCTCGCCTGAAGCTTTCGCAGGGTCTCGGGGGCAACCGCCCATAGCTTCTCGCGGCGTGCCATCGACGGGAGCGGCGCCGCGGGCCGCCGCGCCGGCTCCCGGGCACCCCTTCGGAACGCTTCGGCCGCCGTCAGGCACGCTCGCGCGTCCTCGGCCTTCAAGTCCGGCGCGGAATTTCGAACCCAGTCGCGAAAGCGAGCCAACGTCTTCGGAGCCCAATGGCCTTCGACGGCAGACCAGAGCGCCGGCCAGTCTCGCGCCTGGTAGTGGGTGGCCGCCGACGCTGCCTCGAGGAACGCCGCTTCGCGCGCGGTCAAGAGCCGCTTTCGCCGGGCCACGGCGGCGAGGTGCCGAACGTTGACGTGGGGCACGGTGAGCGGGCGGAACCCGTAGTCCGCCGTGCCGTGGAGCAACGCCACGTACGCGTCGTCGAGGACTTCCTCGTCCGCGTACCAGCGGTAGATGGTGCCGATGCCAACCATGCCCTCGCCATGGAGCTCGGCGGCGCGCAGCGCGCCCATGCTGGAAGCGCCGAAGACCGCGATCCCCGAGTCCAGCGCGTCGACCAGCTCGCGATGCCAGACCGACGGGTCCTGGTCGAACACGCCGTCGATGAGCACGATGACCGAGGGCGCGCTGGCCGTCGCCCTCCACACGTCACCCTTCCGCGCGGGAGGTCGGACCTGGCACCGGGCCAGCCGCTTTGCCTCGCTGGCGGGCAGCGTCGGCCCGAGGAAGACCACCATAGAGCCTGCCGCGCTTCGACTCACAGGAGCTCCGACAGGCGCAGGTCGGGCGACAGGGCGCGCACGACGTGGAGCCCGGCGCCAGGTCGGGTGAGCGCCGCGATGGCGATGCGGACGCCCCTCCGGCGCAGGTGGCTCGCGAGCGCGGGCAGGCGCCGACGCGGAGCACCTGCCGACAGCGACGCAGCAGGCCGGGCCGCCTCACAGATTGAGCGAAGCCTCTGCGCGTCGGCGCGGTTCATCGGCGCCACGTCTTCGCGAGCGCCGTGAATGTCGGTGAGCCGGGTCTGCGCGGCCTCGAGGAACGCGCGGTCGAGCGCGTCCTTCGGGTCTTCCGAGCAGGCGTAGCCCGCGGCGACGTGCGCGTTCGGCGCTTCCGCTTCAAAGAGGAGGCAGGCCGCAAGCGAGGCGGGCAGGCCGGTTCTCGCCGGGGGCCAGAGGAAGTGAAAGCTCGCGATGCCCTGAGCCTGAAGAGCCTGGCACTTCTTCGAGAGCCTGGGCTGGCGCCGCGAAACCCACGAAGCCGGCACCCGGGCCCGCTGCGTCGCCGCCCGGGTCCAGCCGTCGGGCAGTACCCGACAGAGTGCTTCGCGCTCGAGCAATTCGAACACGGCGTGGCGGACCGCCGCGGCTCGATTCGGGTGGGCGGCCAGCCCATTCGATGTCCACCGAACCGGAATCGGCGCCAGCGAAGGTATTCCCGGAGGGACGCAGTGCACCGCCGCGGCCGGCACCCAAACCCAAGCGCCCGTCCCCAGCTCGCGCGCCTGCCTCCATGCGACGCGAACCCTTTCCGCCCGGGCTTCGTCGCGAGCCTCGAGCCAGCGCGCAACCGGCCAGACCGCGCCTCGACCGAAGTGCGCCCGCATCTGCGCTTCGGTCGCCCACCGAAGCTCGGGGGCCTCGACCTGCTCGCTCGCGGAGAGCTCGGCGGCTTCGCTCAAGGCCGAAGAGGCGGCCTGCGCCCACGTCCAGCCCTTGCCGTTCGACACCTGGAGGACATGACCGCGCGGGCGCACCGCGCAAGCGACTTCGACCCCCACGCGGTCGAGGCCGGTCACCCGGCCGATGCGGGAAACGCCAAAGGCGGCCTGCAGCTTCCTGGGAGGGTTTGCGAGCACGGCCAGTGCTTCTACACCGCTATCGGCTGGGCGCACCTTCGAACGAGCCCGGGAATGGCGGCCAAATGGTGTGGTTCACCCCGCCACGCAAGGCGAGCAGGAGTCTTCGCCCTAGCCAAGGTGGTAGCGAAGCCGCGTCAGCCCGGTCGGCCAGGACCTCGCCTCGTCGAGGGTCAGGCGTCGTTCCGGCTGCGCCCCGGCGAACAAGGGAATGCCGGCGCCCAGCAGGACCGGAATCACCGACAGGGTCAAGTCGTCGATGAGCCTCGCCGCGAGGAATTCCCGGATGACGGCACCGCCGTCCACGTAGAGGTGCTTCGCGCCGTCCGAGCCCAGTTGGCCCACCAGGTCGGGCGGGCTTCCCGCGTAGAACTCCTCGCCGTGGCGCGCGACGGGCGGCCGGTGCGTGAGAACGATGCAGCGCTTTCCCGAGTAGGGCCAGGCGTCGAACCCGAGGGCCGTGTCGTAGGTTCTTCGGCCGACGACGACCGCGTCGACCGAGTCGATGAACTGCTGATACCCGTAGTCTTCTCCCTCTTGCTGCACGAGGGAAGGCCAGTCGATGGACCCGTCCAGCCGGGCCAGGTAACCGTCGAGGCTGATGGCGACGAACACCGAACACCGCGGGCGCCGACGCTTGGCTCCTTTGAGCTGTTCCACGACTCTCCCGCCCCTAGGCTCGACCCCGGGACCGTCAACCTTCTCGGCCGCCCCCCGCACGCCCACTCGGTGAAGAATGTCCGGCATGGTGACTCTCCTTGCGGTACGCCTCGGGGAAGCTAACGCCCATGTCCCCTCCCCGCTCAGACGTCGCCGGCAGGCTGTCGTTTCTCGACCGCTTCCTGACCCTGTGGATTTTCCTCGCGATGGGGCTGGGGGTCGGCGGCGGGTACCTGTTCCCCGGCATCGTGCCGTTCCTCGGCCGCTTCAGCGTCGGCACGACGTCCCTTCCCATCGCGGTGGGACTGGTCTTGATGATGTACCCGCCCCTGACCAAGGTCCGCTTCGAAGAGCTGGGCCGGGTGTTTCGCAATGGCCGGGTGCTGGCGCTGTCCCTGGTGCAGAACTGGGTCATCGGCCCGTTGCTGATGTTCGGGTTGGCCGTCCTCTTCCTTCGCGACAAGCCCGAGTACATGGTCGGGCTGATCATGATCGGCCTGGCCCGCTGCATCGCCATGGTCATCGTCTGGAACGAGCTGGCCCGGGGCAACGCCGAGTACTGCGCCGGCCTGGTGGCCTTCAACTCGGTCTTCCAGGTCCTCTTCTACCCGGTCTACGCCTGGCTCTTCATCACCGTGGCCCCGACCTGGCTGGGGCTCGGCGGGGTGGCCGTGAACATCGGCATCGGCGAAATCGCCAAGAGCGTCTTCGTCTACCTGGGCATTCCGTTCATCGCCGGAATCGCGACCCGGTTCTCGCTGGTGCGGGCCAAGGGCAGGGACTGGTACGACTCGAAGTTCCTGCCCCGGGTGGGCCCAGTCACCCTGGTCGCGCTGCTCTTCACCATCGTGGTGATGTTCTCGCTGAAGGGCGAGGCCATCGTGCAGTTACCGCTCGACGTGCTGCGTATCGCCGTGCCGCTCTGCATCTACTTCGTCCTGATGTTCCTGGGTTCGCTGTTCCTGAGCCGGTGGGCGGGCGCCAACTACGGCCAGTCGGCCACCCTGTCGTTCACCGCCGCGTCGAACAACTTCGAGCTCGCCATCGCGGTCGCGGTGGCGACCTTCGGCATCGGGCACGGGGCGGCGTTCGCGGCCGTCATCGGGCCGCTGGTCGAGGTGCCCGCCCTCATCGGCCTAGTGAACGTCGCCCTGTGGTTCCGTCGCCGCTACTTCGGCGAAGAAGACAGCCCTCCCGTCCCGTCCGGGGGCCGCGCATGAGCCGCGCGAAGTCCGGGCCGGGGAAGCTGCTGTTTCTCTGCGTCGCCAACTCGTCGCGCAGCCAGATGGCGGAAGGGATTGCGCGCCGGCTGCTGGGGTCGGGGGCGTTGGTGCAGAGCGCCGGTTCCTCGCCGTCGGCCGTCAATCCCCTGGCCGTCACGGCGATGGCGGAGATCGGCATCGACATCGACAGCCAGCGGTCCAAGTCGGTACAGGCGATTCGCCCCGAGGACGTCGAGACCGTCGTTACCCTGTGCGCGGAAGAGGTCTGCCCCGTCTTTCTGGGCAAGGCGAAGAGGGTGCACTGGGCCTTGCCCGACCCGGCCGCGGCGACCGGCCCCGACGAAGCGCGCCTCGCGGCCTTCCGGAAGGTTCGGGACGACCTGGTTCGCCGCCTCGAGGGGTACCTCGGCGGCAGACTTGAAAAGCCCTAGCCCGCTGGTTACCTGGAAGGCCGCGCCTATTACAGGATGGGACCCATGGCTTCGAGCCCAGAGACCGACACCGCGTCGCGAGAAATCGTCACCACCCGGCTGTTGAACGCCCCCCGCGAGGCCGTGTTCGCCGCCTGGACCGACCCGAAGCACATCGGAGACTGGTGGGGACCGCGCGGCTTCACCTCGACCCTTCGCGAGATGAACGTGAAGCCTGGCGGCGTCTGGCGCTTCGTCATGCACGGCTCCGACGGGACGGACTTCCCGAATCGGGCCGCCTACAGCGAGGTGGTGAAGCCCGAGCGGCTCGTCTACGTGCTCGACTCGGACCTGCCACCGGGTTCGGAAGACCCTCACCGCTTCGACGTGGTGGTGACCTTCGCCGCCGAGGGCAACGCGACCCGCATCACCATGCGAGGGCTCTTCGGGACCGCCGCCAAGCGCGAAGAGGTCGTCACGTCTACCGCGAAGTGGTCGCACCCGAGCGGCTGGTGTTCGTCAACTCGTTCTCGGACGAGAAGGCCGGCGTGACGCGGCACCCGCTGAGCATGTCCTGGCCGCTCGAGGTGCTGAGCACCGTTACCTTTTCCGAGTTCGACGGCCGCACCCTGCTGGTGCTGAAGGGCGCCCCCCTCGACGCTACCGACGACGAGCGGGAGACGTTCGCGGCCGGGTTCCAGTCGATGACTCAGGGATTCGGCGGCACGCTCGACCAGCTCGCGAAGCACCTGGGCGCGGGCGCCGTCCTATTCTTCTCCTAGGCCGCGAGAGGTGCTCGCACGGCGCCGCGCCGGCACTATGCTCGGGCCCCGTGGAGCTTCTCGAGAAAGACGCGGTCATCGACGGCGTCCGCCACCGGTACGCCGAGGCGGGTGCCGGCCCGGCCCTGGTGCTGGTGCCCGGCCAGTCCATGCCCTGGCAGAGCTACCAGCGGGTGCTGCCGCGGCTCGCCCAGCGCTTCCACGTCTATGCGCTCGACGTGCGCGGCCACGGCAAGAGCGAGCACACTCCCGGGCGCTACACCTTCTCGCGCTGCGGACAGGACCTGGTCTCGTTCCTGACCCAGGTGGTGGGGCAGCCGGCCATTTGCTGCGGAAATTCGTCGGGTGGCCTCATCGCGATCTGGGCCGCGGCCAACGCCCCCGAGCGCGTGCGCGCGGTGCTCGCCGAGGACCCGCCGCTGTTCTCCGCCGAGTGGCCGCGAATGCGCGACGACACCTGGGTGCATTCGTTCTTCGTGCACGTGGTCAAGACCTTGCCCGACCTCGCCGGCTTCTTCTCCACGCTCCAGGTGCCGTCCGACGGAAAGGTGAAGTTGATGCCCTTCCCGAAGCCGGTCGCGTGGGTGCTGGGCGGCGCGATTCGCCGGCGCCAGAAGAAACACCCCGGCGCCCCCGTCGACATCCGCTGGTTGCCGCTGCAGGTCCGCCTCTTCGTCCGGGGGCTGTCCGAGTACGACGTGGACTTCACCCGCGCCTGCACCGACGGCTCGATGTGCGACATGGACCACGCCGACTGCGTCGCCCGCGTTCGGTGCCCGATGACGCTCATCCAGGCGAGCTCGTTCCGGCACGAGTCGCTGGGTCTCGTCGGCGCCATGGACGACGCCGACGTCGCCCGGGCGAAGGCCCTGAAGCCCGACCTGGTGGTCGAGAAGTGGGCCAAGCCGCACGTCGTGCATCTCGCCGCTCCGAAGGCCTACGTCGCCGCGGTCGAGGCCCTCGCTGTCCGGGCGAGGGACTTCACCCATGTGCCTCGGCCATCCGCCGAACCGGGGCGCGCCGGCGCTTGAGCCCCGAGCTTCCCGCTGCTGCCTCCGAGGGTCGCGGGGCCACGGTCAAGGCCCTCGCCGCGCTCGCGCTGTGGGCTTCCCTCGCGGCGCTCGGGCTGAAGTTGAAGCACATGCCGCCGCTGTTGCTGATGGGTTCCGCGCTGGTGCTGGGCGGGGCGCTCGGCGCGAGCCGGGTCCGCCTGCGTGATCTTCGTCCTGGGGTGCTGGCTCTCGGGGTGTACGGCCTGTTCGGGTACCACCTGTGCCTCTTCCTGGCGCTGCGGCTGGCTCCGCCCATCGAGGCGAACCTCCTCAACTACCTGTGGCCGCTGCTCATCGTCGTGCTGTCGCCGGCGTTCGTCACCGGCCACCCGGTGCGGGCGCGCCACCTCGCCGGCGCGGTCCTGGGCTTCTCGGGAGCGGCGATGCTGGTCACGTCGGGGCTTCGCGGCCCGTCGGGCGCGCCCTTCGCCGGCTACGGCCTGGCGGTGGCCGCGGCGGTCGTCTGGTCCACCTACTCGCTGCTCACCAAGCGGCTCGGTGACTTTCCCAGCTCGACCGTGTCTGCCTTCTGCCTGGTCTCGGGCGCCTTGGCGCTCTGCTGCCA
>JAHFDQ010000510.1 GCA_023248915.1 Archangiaceae bacterium
AACGGGACCGCGGTGATGGGGACGTTCATGGTGCTCGCGCTCTGCGCGATTTCACCCCGCTGAACGCTCACCCCCGACGAGAAGCTGGCCACGTACCACCGGATGTCGATGGTCGCCGGCACCCCTTCGTTCGTGTCCCGCACGAACTCGATCACGATGTTGCCGGCGTTGCTGACCAGCCGCCCCCGCACGGTCGAGCCCGGCGGGCGATTGCTGTTGTGGCGCGTCTCGAAGATGAGGAACGAGCTCGCGAGCGGCACGTCGGTGATGTCCACCGTCGTGATGCCGTTGGAGCTGCTGGTGGCCGTCCCGGTCTGGACGGAAGCGAGCACCGCGACGGGGCCCGGTCCGATGACCGCCGTCTGGACGCTCGTGGCCGGCGTCGAGCCCGCCGAGTTGGTGGCCGTCACCACGACGCGGATTGTCTTCCCCACGTCGGCGGCCGTCAGCGTGTAGGCAGAGGCCGTCGCCCCGCCGATGTCGACGCAGTTGTTCCCCGCGGCGTCGCACCGCTGCCACTGGTAGGCGAACGAGATGGGAGCCGTGCCGGTCCAGGTGCCTTTGAAGGGCGTCAGCACCTGCCCCACCGCGGCGAAGCCGGCGATGTTGGGCAGCGCCGTGTTCACCGGGGGGACCGCGGAGAGCGTCTCGACCTGAGTCGCGCTCGTCCAGGTCGGGACCGACGCGGCGACCGTCGTGCTCGCCGGGACCGCGCCCTCGAAGTAGAAGCTCGCGGTCGACCCCGCGGTGGGGACGGTGCGCGTCGTGACCGGCAGGGTGCAGGCTGCGTCGGAGTAGAAGGCGAAGCCGGCGGACGGTAGAGCCGAGAGGGCGACCGTGGTGGCGGCGCCGACCGCCGACGGATTGCCATAGGAGTCCCGCGCCTGAACGGTGGCGATGGCCGAGCAGGTGCCGGCGCCCAGCGACTGCGGCCCGGTGGTGAACGCGAGCCGGTCGGGCGCCCCCGGAGTCACCGTCTCTGCTTGCGTCGCGCTGGTCCAGGTGGCGACGGAAGCGGTGACGGTGACGCTGCTCGCCGCCGTGCCCCTGAAGTAGAAGCTCGCCGTCGTGGCGGCGGCAGCCAAGGTCGTCGAGGTGACGGCGCTGGCGCACGCGGCGTCCGAGTAGAAGGTGAAGCCGGCGCTCGGCGCCGCCGCCAGGCCGACGGTCGTCGCGCTCGCCGGCGCCGAGGGGTTGGCGAGGCCGTCGCGCGATTGCACGGTGGCAATGCCCGAACACGCCCCGGCCCCGAGGGTCTGTGGCGAGGTGGTGAAGGCCAGCGCACTCGGCGCGCCGGCGGTCACCGTCTCGGTCTGGTTCGCGCTCGCCATGCCCGCGGCCGACGCCGTCACCGAGACCGGACCCGCGGCGGTACCCTTGAAGTAGAAGCTCGCCGACGACGCGCCGCTGGCGATGGACCGCGAGACGATGACAGTGGTGCAGGTCGCATTCGAAAAGAAGGTGAAGCCCGCGGCCGGCGCGGCGGAAAGCGCGACGGTGGTGGTCGCCCCCACGTTGGCCGGGTTGCCGTAGCCGTCCCTGGTTTGCACCGTCGCGATCGCCGAACACGCGCCGGAAGCCACCCCCTGCGCGCCGGTGGTGAACGCCAACTGGTTAGGCGCGGCCGGGTTCACGGTCTCGCCCTGGGTCGCGCTGGTCCAGGTGGCGACCGAGGCGGTGACTGTGACACTGCCGGCCGCCGTGGCCTTGAAGTAGAAGGTCGCCGTCGTCGCGGCGGCGGCCAGGGTCGTCGAGGTGACCGCGCTGGTGCAGGCCGCGTCCGAGTAGAAGGTGAACCCCGCGCTCGGGACCGCGGACAGGCTCACCACCGTCGCGCTGCCCGGGGCGGTGGGGTTGGCGAAGGCGTCGCGCGACTGCACCGTGGCGACTCCCGAGCAGGTTCCGGCGGCGACGGACTGCGCCGCGGTCGTGAAGGCCAGCGCGCTGGCGTTCGCCGCGTTCACCGTTTCGGTCTGCAACGCGGAGTTGAGACCGCCGCTGGCGGCGGTCACCGCCACCGACGCCGCCGCGGTGCCCCGGAAGTAGAACGACGCCGTCGAGGTGCCGGTGCCGATCGAGGCGCCGGTCACGGGCGCCGTGCAGGCGCTGTCCGAGTAGAAGCTGAAGCCGCCCGCGGGGACCGCCGAGAGGGACACGGCGGTGGCGCCAGCGACGCTCACCGGGGTCGAGAACGAGTCCTGCGCCTGCACCGTCACCGCCGGCGAGCAGGCGCCCGCCGCCACGGTGCGGGCGGGCGTCGTGAAGGCCAACTGCGTGGGCGCCGCCGCCGCGTTCAGCGTCGCACCCTGGCTGGCCTGGGTGAGCGTCAGCGCCATCGCGGTCAACGTGACGGCGCCCGGAGCCGTGCCCAGAAAGTAGAGGCTCACTTGCGTCGCGCCGGCCGCCAGGGTGCGGGTGGTGACGGCGCTCGAGCAGGCCGCGTCCGAGTAGAAGGTGAAGCCCGCTGCGGGCACGGCGGCAAAGTTGATGACCGTGGCGGCGCCCACCTGCGAGGCGTTGCCCCCCGGGTCTCTCGACTCCACGGTCACGACGGGCGAGCAGGCCCCGGTGGTTACGGAACGGGGCGGCGTGACGAAGGCCAGTCGGTCGGGCGCGGCCGCCGTCACAGTCTCGGTCTGCCCGGCCGCCGTGAGGGAAGCCGCCGTGGCCGCCACCGCCACGCTGCCGGTGCTCAATGCCGAGAAGTAGAAGCTCGCCCTCGCCGTGCCCGCGGCGATGGACAGTGCGGGGACGGCGCTGGTGCAAGCGGCGTCGGAATGGAAGGTGAAGCCGGCCGCCGGCGCCGCCGCCAGCGCCACCGCCGTCGTCGCGGCCAGTGCGGCCGCGTTGCCTTGCGCGTCGCGCGCCTCGACCGTGGCCACCGTCGAGCAGGCTCCGGCCGTCACCGTCTGGGCCGAAGTGACGAACACCAGCCGGTCTGCCGTGCCGGCAGTGAGGGTCTCGGTCTGCGAGGCCGGGCTGAAGCCGGCCGACGAGGCCGTCAGGGCGACCGAGCCCGCCGTCGGGCCCCGGAAGAAGAAGGTGAGGGCGCTGCCCCCCGCGGCGAGCATGGCGGCGCCGAGCGGCGTGGCGCAGGCGGCGTCGGAATAGAGCGAGAGGGCGCCCGCGGGCACCGCCGCCAGCCCCACCGCCGTGGCGGCCGCGACGGTCGCGGGGTTGCCGAGAAGATCCTGGGACTGAACGCCCACGGCGCCCGAGCACGCGGCGGCTGCCACCGTTTGTGGCGTCGTGGTGAAGGCGAGCTGTGCCGGCGCCGCCGGGAGGACGGTCTCGGTCTGCGTGGCGGTCGACAGCCCTGCCACCGAGGCGGTGACAACCCGTGGCCCGGAGCTCGTTCCCTTGAAGTAGAAGGTCGCCGAGCTGGCGCCCCCCGCCAGCGGCACTTGGGTGGCGGCGGTGGCGCAGGCCGAGTCGACGAAGAAAGCAAAGCCGGTTCCGGGAACGGCGGTCAGGGTCACCTGCGTCGGCGACAGGGTGGGGGTGGCGTTTCCCAACGAGTCCCTCAGCCCGACGACGGTCGCGGTCGAGCAGGCACCCGCATTGGTCGTCTGCGGAGGAGTCGTGAACACCACCTGAATTGGCGCGCCCGGGACGACGGCCTCGAGCTGGCTCGCGGCGGTCAGGCCGGCGGCGCTGGCGTTCACCGCCACCGACCCGACCGCCTGCCCCTTCCAGTAGACCGAGCCCGACGTCGAGCCGGCGACGACGTCGACCGAGCTGACCGGGCTGGCGCAGGACGAGTCATCGTAGAAGCCGAAGCCTGCCGGCGGATTCGCGGCGAGCGAGACGGCGAGCGCCACCGCGCCGGCGACGCCGTTGCCGTACGAGTCCTCTGTCTGCACGGTGACGACGTTCGAGCAGGCGCCGGCGGACACCGACTGCGGCGCCGTGACGAACGCCAATTGGGTCGCCGACCCGGCCGCGGTGATGCGTTCGTCCTGCGTCGCCGGCAGCAACGTACCCAGCGTGGCCGTCAGCGTGACGGTCTGGGCCTGCGTGCCGCTGAAATAGAAGGTCGCGGTCGACTGTCCCACGGCGATCGGCGCGCTCGACGTGGCCGTACCGCAGGCGGCGTCGGAGAAGAGGCCGAAGCCGGTGGCCGCCGTCGTCAGCGCAATGGAGTCGGCGGTGGTCGCCGGCACGGGGTTTCCCAGGGCGTCTTCTGCTTGCACGGTGGCGGGCAGAGAGCAGGCTCCGGCATTCTGGACCTGGGGTGCGCTGAGGAAGACGAGCTTCGTCGCCGGCGCGGGCACGACGTTCTCCTGCTGCGCCGCGCCTGTCAGCGAGGGAGCGGTCGCGAAGAGGGTGACGGGCCCGGCGCGGCCGGCGATGAAGTGGAAAGTGATGGAAGTCGCGCCCGCGTCGATGACGTTCGACGGCGCGGGCGTGGAG